>NZ_PJBY01000097.1:0-69881 GCF_002836005.1 Psychrobacter sp. Sarcosine-3u-12 | reverse complement strand
GTCATAAAATGCACAAGCTTGTCTGATACTCATATCTTGTTGTTCGACACTTTTAATCACTTGAGCACGGAAGTCTGCTGAATAAGTCATAATCTTTTTACTTTTCGCTTGTTTTAAAACGACTGTACCACTTTTATAAAAGATCTGCTATAGTCTATTTGGTTCCAGCTGACATCCTCAACACAAGGACATTTAGAATTACCCAAACCCAAAAAGCAGTTTTAATTAAGTAAGCTAGTATTCATTAAATTGTCTGAACTTCCACGACGATGTACTTGCTGCGATTCACTCGAAGGGTTTTGCTGAATAAGCCATCAGATTAAGTTATGCTGATTAGTAACAAACGATAGATAAAAACACTAAGATACGGAAATTGGTTATATTTGTTGAATAGCTTAGGGGTAATCTATGGAGAGTAATAAATTCATATTGCGAGCAATAGCAGCCTTTATTTTGATTGTTGGACTAACAGCTACAGTTATAATTAAATTTAAATTAATGTCACCCAGCATATTTTATAGTTTTTTTTAATGGAAATACTTTTAAAGTTAAAGTCCGTCTAGGGGTTTTTTGTGCCTGTTATTCTATTTTAGCGGACAAGAAACGTCTAACTAAAGACACAACTTACATCGCGATAATATATTAGCGGTCTTAACAATAACTCAGAAACACTATAAACGTTCGTTTTACAGACGTTCTAACTACGTCGTCTATATTAGATATATCAGCTTAAAACTTGATACTGCTGATAGTCTATTCAGCAATAAAAAAAAGAAAAGATGGATAAGCTGGGTATAGATGCGTTGACTCACAAACCAATAAATGGATGATAATGATATGAATAACCAGACCCTAAAAGGCGAATGGAACCAAGTCAAAGGTTCAGTAAAACAAAAGTGGGCAGATTTAACAGATGACGATCTCACCCATATTGAAGGTGATCGTGATAAATTGGTTGGACGTGTCCAAGAGCGTTATGGTCATTCAAAAGAAGATGCTGAACGTGATGTAGATGAGTGGCGTAACCAAAATAAATATTGATTATTATGTTTTTAATAGTCATACCCTGAAAATGCAAAAAGCCCGTGGCTATGGTCACTGGCTTTTTTAATCAATGCTGCTAGTTATGTGAGTAAACATAAAAGGCTTGATTGCAGGATAGGCTGCCGCCGTCAAAAATGGGATATTTTAAGATAATGATTAGTCGGAGCACTTCAAACTGTTAATAACCTTACAGAAACCCTTTAATATTTACTGGATTGCTCGCTTTCCCATACTTACTGCACGCCATCTGCGGGTGTCTTATCTAGGTTTGAATTATTTTCGTTGATATAAACCGTATCATCAGCCTTTTGGTCATTTCCGTTACTAGAATAGTATGCTGTACCTCCTGCACCTTCTATCTCCTCTGTAGACTCAGTCGTCTGATCTTCAGCCTCGCTCGCTGTTTGCACAGGTGTCATCTCACTAGACTCTGTATTAGTAGCAGGCTCTTCTGTCTCACTACTGCAAGCACTGAGACCAAATAAACTCGCCAAAAATACTATGCATAATTTATTTTGAATCGATTTAGTTAAGACTGATGTTTTCATTTCAATATCCTTATTGTAGTTAAGACATAAAGATTCAAGAGATCGACTTTGTAACTATTCAAAATCAACTGTAAAGTACGGTCATACAATAATTTAATTGAGCTAACTTCAGTATCAGCACAACCCTTTATTGTTTTTTTTATTTTCTATTTTTTTATTGTTATCGTTATGCTTTTTGAAAAAATAATGCTCGACTAACGGGTTAAATATAGCAAGCAGATTTAGCATCTTCAGGTAGGAAAAGGTAAAAGTTTGTTATCTTGTGTACCACATGTTTTTAAAAGGATATGTGATGTTTATAGTTAAGGATGATAGTGTGTTAAAAAGCATGCTAAGAAAATAGATGAAGGATGAAAACTGTGCTCGAATAAGACCACGGTGTACTTTGTCAAACACAGTTCGCAAAGCATGTGCTCAAGTTATACAAACTATTAAGACTGCTAACTGAGCCAACAGACTATCTATAGTATTAATTATTCAGTCTTACCCAGACAATCTTAATCCATAAATAAGGATGTATTATGAGTAAGTCTGATCAAAATCCTAATTCTGCTGTCAATAAGCATAATACCCCTTCGATTCGTGATCCACTTGAAGAAAAAATCACCCCCGGCAACAGAGTTTGATGATCTTGCAGTAAATGAGTTCGCCGGATATCAGTTGCGCATTGATGATGGATTGGTCGAACGACCAAGCGAATACTCCCTGGCTGAGTTACGGGCGATGCTGCAGCAGGAGCAAATTACAACCCATTTCATTTCTGCATTCAAGGTTGGAGCGATGTCGCTAAGTGGACTGGCATGCCAATGCGCCATATACTCGACTTGGTTCGTCCGATGCCGAAGGCGCGCTACGCCGTCTTCTACTCTCTCACTGAGGGCGCTCATGGCGGCGTCTACTACGACTGCCACAAAATGGAGAATATGCAGCACGAACTGACTATTCTGGCCCTCGATATGAATGACGATCCACTCAGTGTTCTACATGGCGCGCCACTACGACTGCGGTGTGAAAACGAGCTTGGTTTCAAGATGGTTAAGTGGATTACTGCAATTTAATTGTCCATGATTTTTCCCATCTCGGCTCAAGTCAAGGTGGTTACAATGAGGACCATGAATTTTATGGCTACAAGATGCCGATTCGATGACGGAAGCGCTCAATGAAGCAGTTATTCCAGCCTTGTATTAGTCAACTATATTTCAATAAATGTCTTTTATAAGTTGTCTAATCTATAGTTGATGAACAGAAGTCTTAGGTGGTTTAGTGTGAATTGTAATCGGTTTAAATATGGTAGTTTAAATGCTTTCTTAAAAAATAAAACATAAATAGCAATCATGTTTAGTGAGTTACAGAACTAACATCAAACAGCACACTCTAGTCACTAGATTTTTACTGTAGCTATGGCACACTTCTTATTAAAACAAATGGTTTAGTATTAGCTCTCTTTAGGTCCATATTAAAAATATATTAAAAACCGCAACGGCTTTTGATACGCAAATTATTTCGAATGTATGGCATATTGGTCTGAAACATGACGCTATATTAAAAAGGAAGAAACGTGACTTCAGGACGAAGCCCCAGCATAAATAGGGAACCTATCTATATCTCGCCAGAAAAATTTGCTGACCATTTATTCCATCAGCAAGAGTACTG
The DNA here is from genome assembly GCF_002836005.1 of Psychrobacter sp. Sarcosine-3u-12. NCBI lineage: Bacteria > Pseudomonadati > Pseudomonadota > Gammaproteobacteria > Moraxellales > Moraxellaceae > Psychrobacter > Psychrobacter sp. Sarcosine-3u-12. The sequence goes on along the minus strand of NZ_PJBY01000097.1, from coordinate 66,636 downwards.
TTTGTTTCTAGATATAGATGGCACGTTAGCCGATTTCACACTTAATCCTAAAAACAGCTTCATCCCAAATGCAACCTTAATACTTTTACAAAAGATACAAAACCATGGTGTAAAAATTGCTGCCGTGACAGGACGCAGTTTGGCTGAAGCAAAGCAAATGCTGTTTCCTTTAACATTACCAATCGCAGCAACTCATGGATTAGAAATAGCGTTTGATGATAGCAGTGACCATAATGAAACAAACGTTTTATCTGTTAATATCATGGAACTTGCTGTAATAAGAAAGTCTATTATCCAATCTTGCATTCCCTTTGATGACTTCATCGTAGAAAACAAACCCTATTCTGTCGCCCTTCATTTTCGAAAAAACCCTGCTTTAGCTGATGCGGCTTATACCATCATGGTAGAAAACTTAAAAAGTCATGATAACTGGACATTAAAATCCGGTAAATATGTTTGGGAGGTGGTGCCAAAAGGAGTAAATAAAGGTAGCGCCATTCTAGCTTTACTAAAAAAAATGCAGAGCCCTACAAGTTTTTGTCCTATTTTTATTGGCGATGATATTACGGATGAAGCAGGATTTGTGGCTGTACAAGGTGACAGTAAATTGCTAGAAGACGACTCACAGTTAATAAAAGGGATGGGGATTAAGGTCGGTTGTGAGCCTACTCATGCCAATTACTACGTCCATGACACTCATGAGGTGACTGTTTTACTAGATAGCCTTTTAAGCCTTTGCCAACAACATAATGAGTTAGTAAAAGAAACCGTGAGAGTGAGAGGGAGACACGTGGTATGAGCCGCTTAATCGTCTTGTCTAATCGGGTCAAAATGCCTGATAACAACCCAATGGCAGGTGGACTTGCAATAGCACTGCAAGACGTATTAAACGGAAAATCAGTCGTTTGGATGGGCTGGAATGGTGAAATTGTCGAGCGCTATAATGATGATTATACTAATGAATTTAGTAGTATCAAACAAACTGCTTTATCAGGCGCTGATGCGCCGTGTGCCAATATATTCATCACTTATATGACCACTGCACTTACCACTGAGCAGTATCAGCAGTTTTACTGCGGCTTTGCCAACAATGTACTGTGGCCATTATTGCACGAGAGAACTGATTTAATTAGTCAAGCGCCAGAGGATTACGCAGGCTATCAAACGGTAAATCGCCTTTTTGCCAAACAATTAAAGAAGATTATTGAGCCTGATGATGTGATTTGGGTGCATGATTATCATTTTTTAAGTGTGGCATATCATTGTAGGCAGCTGGGTATTTGCAATCGTATCGGCTTTTTTTTCCACATCCCCTTTGTCTCATTACCTTTCTGGCAATCACTTGATAAAAGCAGTGAGCTCATTAGGCATCTTGCTCATTATGACGTGCTTGGTACACAAACTCAGCAAGGGAGAGCCAACTGCTTTGCTGTATGCAATTATTATTTAAAAGATTTGCTAATAAACGTCTTACATGCCCCGCAAGGTTTTAGTACCTCTACTCAGTCAAAAAATACGCAGGTTATGCTTAACTTAGGTCTAAATTATCCTCACTATTTGCGGATTGATGCCTATCCAATCGGCATAAATGTGACAAGAATACAGCAGCAAATTAGCCATTTATCCTTGCAATATGCTAAAGCCAATCAGAATATAAACACTATAAAATCTGCTGCCCAAAAAATTATTGCGGTGGACAGAATCGATTACTCAAAAGGGTTGTTAAAGCGTTTTTCGGCATACCGTGAATTTTTACAGCAAAATCCTTTATATCAGAATCAGCTGACGTTAGTACAAATTGCCTGTCCTAGTCGCCTAAATGTGCCTACTTATCAGCGTCTCTATGACGATGTGAAAACTGCTGTTAATGATATAAATCAACAGTTCTCACTCAGCAAGTGTAGAAATGATATTTCTGAAAATGAGAATACTATGGGTAGTTGGCAAGCTATCAGCTATTGCGAAAGCGTCATAAGCCACGAGACATTAATGACCATGTTTTGGCAGAGTGATATCGGTTGGGTCAATTCGCTTAAAGATGGTATGAATTTAGTTGCCAAAGAATATATTGCGGCACAAAACCCTGACAATCCTGGCGTGTTATTGCTCTCACGTTATGCAGGAGCGGCCGAGCAAATGCAAGCCGCGATTATTATCGATCCACATAAGCCAAAAAGTATGACAGAGGGTTTAGGAATTGCTTTGACGATGCCGTTAGATGAGCGGCAGTCGCGCTATCAATCGCTGCTACAGGGACTACAACAAGATGACTTACAGGTTTGGCAGCAGAATTTTTTAAATGATTTGTATGATGTCAAAAAGCATCAAACGGATCGCTTGAACCCTATCTCAGTTCCAATATCTGACTCATAAGGATAATTAGGAGGCCTCATGTTACTGCTAAATGCAAAAAACTCTTTATTATCAGAGATTAAAGCCAGTATAGAAAATAACTTGCTGGCTGATAATCAAGCCATTAGTACACTTAGCTTAACTGATACTTTACGTCATAATATCTTAAAAACCTTAATCACCTATAGCGATAAAATCCCGCATCCGGCAAGTGGCGCTAGCCCTATAAATAGTGAAGTCTCAAATACGTTGAGCCGTTGGCAAGTTTTGGCTTATGTAGCAGGGATTGATCTAACAATTGCAAAATGGTTTGAGTCGCACTTGGATGCGCTAAGCATTTTACATGAAGTAGGCTACGATAAAGCGGATCTAGGGTGGTGGGCTGTTTGGGCAGCAGAAGGTAATCCTATAGGTTATGAGCAAGGAAAAGTCAGTGGTACCAAAGCGTGGTGTTCAGCGGCCAATATGGTAGATTATGGACTCATAACGTATCGTAATGCCAATGATCAAGCGCAATTGCTTGTCGTAGATATGAGGCAATCTGGTATTGAGATTAATAACGAGGAGTGGCAAGCGGTAGGGATGCAAGCCACTGATACAGCGACATTACAGTTCCATGAAGTATCGGCCATCCAAGTTGGGAGAGCCAATGAATACCTAGAACGGGTGGGTTTTTGGCATGGGGCGGCAGGGGTTGCTGCTTGCTGGTATGGAGCAACGTCTTACCTAGCAGACTATTTAATCAGTGCCTATCAGCAGAAACCAAACGATTATAAAGCCATGTATTTGGGTCAAATTAGTACGGCATTGGCAGTCACTCAGCAGTATTTTCATTATGTTGCTGATTTAATCGATAGTCAGCCACAGCTCAGCCACGAACTTGTTATACGCCAGTTAAGATCACAAGTTGAGAAAGTCGCTCGCCAAGTAATGAATATGGTTGGGCAGGCATTGGGCGCAGCACCATTTTGTCGCCATGCCCATTTTGCAAGATTGTCAGCGGATCTGCCCGTGTTTATCCGCCAAAGTCATGGCGCTTTTGACTTACAGAAAATCGGTGAGTTAACTAGCGTTTTAGCCAATGAGTTAACAGACAGGCAGGATAATATATGGCAACTATAGTATCTATTAACACTACAAAGCTTATACCCAAAGATGATGCCGTCGCGAATGCTGCTATTTTTGAAGGTAACCATCCGATCGTGGGTGACCGTGTTATTGAAGGTGATGGCACCAGTCAAGAAGCTTGGCAAAATTGGGTAGGGCTGCAAGATTTGCCTCGATTTGATATTGCAAAAAGCTTTGCACCACATCAGCGAGTCTGCATCTTTGCCCCGCATCCTGATGATGAAGTACTAGGCTGTGGGGGTCTGTTGCAACAACTGGCAGCAAATGGCAATCCTATTGTTCTTATTCACGTGACCAATGGCACACAAAGTCATCCGAACTCGCAAATTTATTCTCAAGAAAGCCTTGATACTATCCGACCACAAGAAAGTGTTAAAGCGCTGGAAGTATTGGGTGTGGCTAATCAGGTCACGACTATGGCTCTAAATTTAGCAGATGGCAATGTCTTTGCCCAACAAGATCAGTTTCACCAAGAATTATCCGCAATTATTCAACCTGAGGATATTTTAATAACCACTTTTATAAATGACGGACATCCTGATCATGAGGCAACTGGACAAGTGGTCGCTTCATTTGCCAAGCAGCAGCACCTAGCTTGTTATCAAGTATTAATTTGGGCGTGGCATTGGGCAAAACCTGGCGATAGCCGTATCCCTTGGCACTGTGCAATGAGAATTAATTTAACCACTGAGCAATTACAGCGTAAACTCCAAGCCATCACCTGCTTTAAAAGTCAAATTACTGCAGATGACAGCACGGGAAGCCCACCAATCTTATCGGCGAAAGCGATTGCTAGAATCAGCCAACCTTGGGAAGTCTATTTATATGAGTCACACCCCTAAACCTAAGCCACCAATGGATATCAGTAACTTAGTCGATAGTTTAGAGTATTCTAAAACTGTCTCCGCTGACGGTACTGCTATTAGCAACCAATTAGCTGCTTATTCAGAATCGTATTTTGACGCGTTATATAATGACAATACCGATCCATGGCAGTATCAAACTCGTTGGTATGAAAAACGAAAACGTGATATGTGTCTAGCGATACTGCCGCAATCTCAATATAAGCATGGCATTGAATTAGGCTGTGGCAACGGCGTACTGAGTGAACTATTGGCTCAACGTTGTCATGCTTTGGTGAGTATTGATGGCAATCAGCAGGCGGTGCAACTTGCTAAAGAGCGCTTAGCAGAGTTACCTCATGTTAAGGTGATACAAGGGGTTATTCCCAATAGATTATTGACTTTAAAAGATGCCCTTTGGGATACTTATCTTTTATCGATTAGTACACCTGTTAATGAGCCGCCCTTTGATTTAATTGTCATTAGTGAGATTTTATATTATTTATCACCCAATGATATTGACACAGTAATCGCTTGGACTGAGCAAAACCTTGCTGTAGGCGGTACATTACTATGCTGTCATTGGCGGTATGCTATTGAGGGTTTCACGATGACAGGTGAGACCGTGCACCAGCGCTTGCACGATGTTTTTAATTTCACAAATAATGAGAAGCATCAGGTTACGTTCACTCATCAAAGCAAAATAATAGACAGCGATTTCTTATTAGATGTTTGGCAACGCTCCCCAAGCTCGGTAGCTATGCAAGAAAACTTGGTATGACAAAGTGTAGCATTCAGCAAAATAGGCAAAGGTAGGAGATATGAGAATCGGTATTGTAATTCCTGCTCATAACGAGGCGATGACTATCGCTAAATGCTTAGCATCAGTGCAATCTGCTATCGATCAATTACCTTCAACCATTAAGGCGTACCCGCTGGTGGTCCTCGATAGTTGTACTGATGATACGCAGAAATTGGTTAAGGCCACGGGCGTTGATTATCTATGCTGTAACTATCACTGTGTGGGACAAGTGAGAGACATTGGAATTCGTTATGCGATCGAAAATGGTGCGACATGGCTTGCCTGTACAGATGCTGATTCAGTTGTGCCTATGGATTGGTTGGTACAGCAAATTGAACATATTATCTATCAGCCGACTGATATGATTTGCGGCGTGGTAGACATTGATAGCTGGGCACATTTGACGCCGCAAACGCGCGAAGATTATATCGCTCATTATCAAGATAGGATGGGACATCGTCATATTCATGGGGCAAATTTAAGTTTTAACAGCGAGGCTTATTTAGCTGTTGACGGCTTTACGCATCTGCCATGCCATGAAGATGTGGATTTGGTTAAAAAGTTTGAAGACCAAGGCTATGCTATTACTTGGAGCAATCGCGTTCGTGTGCTGACCAGTAGCCGCTTGAAAGCTCGGGCGACAGAAGGTTTTGCAGTGTTTTTAGCTAATCTAGAAAACAATAATTTATATTAATATACTCACTATCAGATTTTACTTACTTATTACTGAATGTGGATATACTTCAAAAATATTAATTAGAAATCCTGTCAAACAAGCTTAATCGACAGCTTACAAACCTCAGACAGCTATATTCATACCAGTAAGTGCGTAAAGTTTAAGAAGGAGGGAGAAGCGTCTTACCTCAATACCTTCAAACTAAATCTTCTTCAACATCATAAAAACTAAAGCATCTTTAATCTAGATCAGGGTCTAGACATTATACACAGGGAGGTAATTAATGGATTGGGCTAGTATTTTTATCTATGACACGACTTGGTCGTTTGCCGCTGAAATCGTCATACGTGTGATAGTGATGTTTGCTATGATTATTTTGTTTCTACGATTCACGGGTAAACGAGGCATTCGCCAACTTTCTATTTTTGAGTTAACTATTATTCTATCACTGGGATCTATCGCTGGTGACCCCATGTTCACTAAAGATTTGCCGCTTATTCAAGCTGTGCTTATCATGGGTATTGTGCTGCTACTTTATAGATTGTGTACTTGGGTTACCGCAAAATATAAGGTTTTTGAGAATTTACTAGAAGGCAAAGCTACTTATATCGTTGAAAATGGCTTGTTTGTACTTGAAGATGTTAAGAAAGATAAAATGTCTCATGATGAGTTCTTTGCTGAAATGCGTCAATATGGCGTGCGTCATTTAGGACAAGTAGAGACAGGATTGCTCGAAACAGATGGTGAGTTTAGTGTACTATTGTTTCCACGCAATGAGACCCAGTATGGGCTACCTATTTTCCCCAAAGAGTTTCAGGCAGCGAAAACCATAGAGAATGGGCAGCCCTACGCTTGTATGCATTGTGGTTATGTGAAATATATATCAGATCTAAATGAAGAATGTAGCCGTTGTCAACACTCAGTAGGTTGGGCTAAGGCTCTTAGTACTAAGATCGTAAATTAAATTCGGCAGAGGCTATCCTAAAAACTGTGTAACTGCTTATAATCCAATAACAGGAGAATAAGCAGTTACACAGTTTTTAGGAAAGGCTCTATTAGCTTTTTTATTTCATTCATCTTTTTATAGACATCAAAATAGGCTTTTTACTTAGCAGTAGTAAGCCTGTTTCCGATGTAATGAGTCTCGCAAATGTGCAACGAGCAGTTTTAACTTTTGATCTGGTTGCCTGGCCTTAGGATATACTGCATACATGCCCAGTTCCTTTCGTGTAAACCGTTGCAAAATCTGAGTAAGTGTATGTTGTTGTATCTCCTCATGGACCAACGCTTGGGGCAAAAAAGCAATGCCTAAATCGCTGAGCGTGGCTTGTTTAATCGCACTAAGATGATTGCTATGAAACCTACCATGGACAGGCATTAATTGCTCTGTGCCGTCTATACATACTGGCCATATGTTGTTAGAGGTATTATCTAACTTATAGATTATGCACTCATGATTGTCTAATTCTTCAGGGGTTTGAGGCGTACCATATCGCTTTAAATAGTCTGGCGTCGCACATATCACCCATCGGCTATCTATAAGACGTCTTGCAATGAGCGATGAGTCTTCAAGCTCAGCGGTCCTTATTGCCAAATCAAAACCTTCTTCTATCAAGTCAACCAAGCGATTGGTAATTTGTAAATCCACCGATATTTCAGGATGTTGTTTACAGAATTCAGCAATAGATTCGCTCAATATCAAATTTGCAGAGACCACAGGCAGGGTTATTCGTATGGTGCCTTTCATATCCTCGCTGTAACCCGTTACTGCATCTTCAGCTTCCTGAAAGGCATGTTTAGCAATTTTAGCTTTGTCGTAAAGCGTCCTGCCGGCATCGGTTAAGCTCAACTTTCTAGTGGTTCTATAAATGAGTTGAGTATTTAAGTTCTCTTCTAATCTTGCAATGCGCTTGCTCACTACTGAATTGGTTAATGATAGCTTTTCAGCGACTTTAGAAAATGACCCTTCCTCAACAACTTGGACAAATAAAACCATATCGTCAGCTTTGACCATACTTGTGCTCCAATTGGCGTAATGCGGATTAGATTATAGCAAAAAAGGAAAATAACATTGTCCATTGATGCAATATATCAATTAATTAACAAGGCGTAGACTATTTTAGGGCTTTTTGAACATGGGCCATAGACTGTCGCAAGTCGTGCTCGGTTTTGTCTACAAGACGGCTTGGATAAATTAGCAGTCCCTGTTTGTGAATGTTTAATACAACTTAGTCATCATTGAGTCGTCAAAATAAAGGCTGCGATGACTTGGTTCAAGGAAGATCACACAATCAAAAGGATGTAATTTTGAATCAAACAATATATGGGCTGTTGGCATTACTGCCAATCGTTCTCTGTGGTATTTTTCTGATAGGCTTGCAATGGTCGGCCAAAAAAACAATGCCAATCATTTTAGCTGTTACCGCTGCGCTTGCCATTTTTATATGGGATATGACGCTTAACCGAGTGTCATCATCTATTATTCAGGGTTTGGTGATAACTGTCTCGGTGTTGTGGATTGTCTTTGGTGCTATTTTTTTGCTGAATACATTGAAAAATACTGGTGCAATCGCCGTTATCCGTGCTGGGTTTACCAATGTATCGCCAGATAGGCGTGTGCAAGCCATTATTATTGCATGGTGCTTTGGCTGCTTTCTTGAGGGTGCCTCAGGTTTTGGTACAGCTGCCGCTATTGCTGCGCCTTTGCTGGTGGCGATAGGATTTCCAGCGCTGGGTGCGGTGTTGATGGGCATGATGATACAAAGCACACCGGTCTCCTTTGGTGCCGTCGGTACGCCTATCGTTATTGGGGTAAATAATGGGTTAGATAAAGCGGCCATTAGCGCTCAACTGGCACAAGAAGGACTACAGTGGGGCGACTTTTTACAACTGATTACCAGTCAAGTGGCTATCATGCATGGTGTCATTGGTACGTTTATGCCACTTTTTATGGTGATGATGCTCACCCGCTTTTTTGGTAAGAATAAAAGCTGGAAAGAAGGCTTCGCTATTTGGCCGTTTGCGATTTTTGCAGGCTTGGCATTTACAATCCCTTATATGATAACCGGTGTTTTTTTAGGGCCAGAATTTCCTTCACTGGTCGGAGGTTTAGTTAGTATAGCCATTGTTGTAAACGCTGCTAAAAGAGGGTTTTTAGTCCCAAAAACAACTTGGGATTTTGCGCCTCAGAAAAACTGGCCAAGCGAATGGATGGGTAAACTGGTGGTCAGTAAAGAAGATGTGACGCTTGATTTAACCAGTAAAAAGATGTCTGCGGTTATGGCGTGGTTCCCTTATTTACTCGTTGCAGTCTTACTGGTGTGCTCAAGAGTATTCGCTGGATTTGAATCCTTATTAACCAGTGCAACGTTAGATTTTACGACGGTTTTAGGAGAGGCAGATGTAAGCGCTAGTTTTAGTCCTCTGTACTTACCTGGAGGCTTGTTAGTAATAAGCGCCTTGGTTGCCGCTGCTCTGCAAACTAAAAAACCAGGTAGTGCACTAAATAATGCCTTTAAAGAATCAACTAAAACGGTCTTAGGAGCTGGTTTTGTACTGGTTTTTACGATTCCAATGGTCAGAATCTTTATCAATTCAGGGGTAAACTTATCAGATGTGGCGAGTATGCCAGTCGCCAGTGCCGAGTTGTTTGCGGGTACTTTTGGCAACGCTTTTCCGTTAATTAGTTCTACCATTGGTGCACTAGGGGCCTTTATCGCGGGTTCTAATACCGTTTCTAACATGATGTTTAGTCAATTCCAATATGAAGCCGCCATGAGCTTACATATTTCACCTTCTCTAATCATAGCGTCTCAAGCTGTTGGTGCCGCAGCGGGTAATATGATTGCCATACATAACGTGGTGGCTGCATCAGCAACGGTGGGTTTACTTGGTATGGAGGGCGCCACACTTAGGCGTACTATTTTACCCACCATATACTATGTGTTGTTCTGTGGCATCATCGTCATGGCCGCCATTTACATTTTTGGTTTTCAAGGGCCCTTAGCATGATGAATGACACACAATCACAAGATAAGGAGCATCATATATCTTCGTCAAATCGCGATTCTCAAGGCATGCTTAGTCCTGATCAAGTCCTGGATAAGCTCACAGACGTACTGGGCACTCGCAATGTCCAGGCTGATCCAGAGAAAAACGAATACTATAGAATGGGATGGCGCTCTGGTGGCGGTAACGCTTTAGCGGTTTTGTTTCCGCAAACCTTGCTGGAAATTTGGCGTTGCCTAGAAGTGTGCGTTGAGGGTAACTGCATCATCATCATGCAAGCGGCAAAAACAGGTCTGACTGAAGGCTCAACACCCAGTGGTAATGACTATGATAGACCAGTGGTTGTGATCAATACTCTTGCAATGAATCAGTTGTATTTGGTGAATGACAACGAGCAAGTGATTAGCTTGCCTGGGGCGACGCTACACCAACTACAAAGTCAGCTGCAAGCGGTGAATAGAGCACCGCATTCGGTGATTGGTTCCTCGACTTTAGGGGCGTCTATTATTGGTGGGATTTCGAATAACTCGGGAGGGTCCTTGGTAAAAAGAGGCCCTGCTTACACTGAGTTGGCTTTGTTTGCGCAGATTAACACACAAGGTCAGTTGGTGTTGGTCAATCACTTAGATATAGGGCTAGGGGATACCCCGGAAGAAATACTGACGAGATTGCAAAATGGTGATTTTGATAAGAGGAAGCTACCTGACAGTGGCAAGATGGCATCAGACAAAGAATATATCGCCAGAGTAAAAGATATTGATGCAAGTACGCCAAGCCGCTTTAATGCTGATAAGCGCCGACTGTATGAAGCCAGTGGCTGTGCAGGCAAGTTGGCGGTATTTGCAGTACGCCTAGATACTTATCCAACCGCTACAAAAGAGAAAGCTTTCTATATAGGCAGTAATAGTGTCAGTGAGCTTGCCCAGTTAAGAAGGCAGATATTATCAACTTTCAAAAATACCCCCGAAGTTGGCGAATATATGCATCGCGATATATTTGATGTATCCGCTAAATACGGTAAAGACACTTTTTTAAGTATCAAGCATCTCGGCACAGATGCCTTACCAAGGTTATTCTCTATCAAAGGCGCTATTGACGCTAAATTTCATAAGTGGTCGTGGATGCCAAAGCATTTCACCGATAAAGTCATGCAGTTTATAGCTAACTTATTTCCAAAACATTTACCTGAGCGCATGCTAGCGTACCGTGATAAGTACGAGCATCATCTCATAATAAAAATGAGTGATGACGGGATAGTGGAAGCTCAAGAATTTTTGCAGTCGTTTTTTGCGGCATCAAAAACCGGTAGCTATTTTGAATGTAGTAAAGAAGAGTCAGAAAGTGCTTTTTTGAACCGTTTTGCAGCCGCCGGTGCAGCATTAAGATATGAGGTCATCCATGAAAAAGAAGTAGGCGAGATATTAGCGCTCGATATTGCTATACCACGTAATGAATTAGAGTGGCTTGAAACCCTACCTGAAGCAATTACACAGCATTTAGAAATGAAGTTATATTACGGACACTTCTTTTGTTATGTGTTTCATCAAGACTATATTTTGAAAAAGGGTAGTGATGCTCAATATGTGAAAACGATGATGCTAGAGCTGTTGAATCAACGCGGCGCAAAATATCCTGCTGAACATAATGTCGGACACTTATATGAAGCAGAACCTGATTTGCAGAACTTCTATAAAAGTTTAGACCCAACCAATACCTTTAATCCTGGCATTGGTAAAACATCAAAAAATAAACGCAACTGCTCGTGCTGTGTGTAATAGTTAGTGTAGGCTGAGCTTTATGCTTCAAAAGCAAGTCAGTTCTATTCATTATGATTAAGCATTCTATCGCTGATCTTTATGCTGAAGCACGAGTACAAAGCTAGAATAAAAAAAGATATATCATTTGGCACTAATCAACACACCATTAGAGATTCAAAAATATTACATAGATATCTAACAGCATAAAAAGGGTAAGCGTATGATTATTTCATCTCCAAACGACTACAGGGCTGCTGCCAAGCGCCGACTGCCACCATTTCTATTTCATTATATAGATGGCGGTGCTTATGAGGAATATACCTTAAAGCGTAATGTTGAAGATTTATCGAAAATTGCCCTTAGGCAACGTGTACTGAATGATATGTCACAGCTCAGTCTCGAGACGCAATTATTTAACGAAACCCTATCCATGCCTGTCGCATTGTCACCAGTCGGTCTCACAGGTATGTATGCACGTCGTGGGGAGGTACAAGCCGCTATGGCAGCCGATCAAAAAGGCATTCCGTTTACCATGTCGACGGTTTCGGTTTGTCCGATTGAAGAAGTGGCGCCTAAAATCATCCGTCCAATGTGGTTTCAGCTTTATGTATTAAAAGACCGAGGCTTTATGAAAAACGCCTTAGAGCGTGCCAAAGCTGCGGGGTGCTCGACCTTGGTTTTTACGGTGGATATGCCGGTACCAGGCGCACGCTACCGAGATATGCACTCTGGCATGAGCGGTAAAAATGCCACTATGCGCCGTTACTTACAGTCTGTGACGCATCCGCAATGGGCATGGGATGTAGGACTAAATGGCCGTCCGCACGATCTGGGCAATATCTCTACTTATTTAGGCAAGCCAACAGGGCTAGAAGATTATATAGGCTGGCTAGGTAATAACTTCGATCCCTCTATTTCTTGGAAAGATTTAGATTGGATTCGTGAGTACTGGGATGGACCTATGGTCATCAAAGGTATTTTGGACCCAGAAGATGCCAAAGATGCGGTGCGTTTTGGGGCAGACGGTATAGTCGTATCCAATCATGGTGGACGACAACTAGACGGTGTTTTATCCAGTGCACGGGCGCTGCCTCCTATTGCTGATGCGGTGAAAGGAGAGATTAAAATCTTAGCCGACTCTGGAATACGCAATGGCTTAGATATTGTGCGCATGTTAGCTTTAGGCGCTGATATTTGCATGCTAGGGCGCGCTTTTATTTATGCTTTAGCAGCGGATGGCGGTGCAGGGGTAAGCAATTTGTTAGAACTGCTAGATAAAGAAATACGCGTCGCAATGACCTTGACTGGTGCCAAAACGATTGCTGATATTAATTCTGACTGTTTAGTAAAGCTGGAGAATTAAACCGAGGCTATAGAGTTTGTCAGTACATGAAGTGAGCTCATGCAGATAAGATACCGGAGATTAGAAGCTGTCAGCTTGGTCGTTGATCACAAGCGCGAGGTTGCAGAAATTCCAATATCTAGGCTACCAACAATAGAATGTTAGGGTGTTTTAGTTGTTATGTGATGACTGGGAATGAGATGCTATGCTATGCAAAGGGCTTATTATGCACTGTGAATGCTAATAGGCATATTATTGTTGAGCGATAACCACAACTTAAAGCAATCATTACGTTGAACCCCTGAGCTTATCTATATAGTCAGCCCAATCTTGCATCATCAGTATTCTAGTATCAATTTCATCTAATCGGTTATAAGCGCCACCATGCGTGTCCTTTATTCTATGTCCTAATTGCAGCTCAGTCACGATATCTGAATAACGCAGTTCAGGCTGTTCCATAAGTAAGGTTTTAGCTGATGCTCGAAAGCCATGAGCGCATTGCACATCTTTATAGCCAAGCCTATGGAATATTTGCACTAGTGTTGCTTTGCTAATATAAGGATTGCTTGAGGCACGTATCGATGCAAATACGCGTTCTTTGTGACCTGTGATTGCTTGCATTTTTCGTAAGCGCTCAATTACTTGAGTGGCTAGTGGTACAACTAAGTGCGATACCATGTCATCACGACCTTCGCCTTTTGTTGGGGAAAACTCCCATAGCTTGTTATCCCAATCTATATCTTGCCAACGCATAGACCGCAAATCGATACTACGCACGAAGACATATGGTAGTAAATTCATTGCTTCTAATGTGATTTTACTTGCACCTTTGAAATTGGACATATCGTTCAGGAGGGTGGCAAACTGATCAGGCTTGGTAATGGCTGGTAAATGGTTACCTGAACTGGCAGGTGCGAGCTCGCCACGTGTATCAATAGCTACATTTCTATCGCATAATCCTCTTGCGACAGCAAATGAGAAGACTTTTTCAGTATAAAGCCGAGTACTGGCACCAACGAAGGTTGCTTGATTTTCATTGTTTTGAATCGCCTCACATACACTTAATATCATCTCGCTTGTGATATCGTTCATTCTTAAGTCGCCAATCTCACGACACATGTATCCTAGACATAAATCCCAAAATTTAAGGGTTGAGTCACTAAACGCGCGCTTTCTAGATTTACTATGGTGACGACTTGACGTTTTGTGATCTCGCCACGCTTGCGTGATTTCAGAAAATGTGGCGTTCTTTAGATGAGCATACTTATTGACTTGTTCTTTTTTATGAATGGCTTTAGGGTCGGAGCCTTGTGCGACCGTGCTAAGTATAGTTTCTGCTTTATACTTAGCTTCATATAGACTGATATCTTCGACCTTACCTAGCATTATTCTAGGGCGCTTACCATCGATATGCGGATGAGCGTACCGTAAGTAGTATTCCTTTTTACCATTTGGATAAATACGAATACTTAAACCCGCGATACCTGAGACACTGACCGAGTAATCTTTATCTCGGCATTCAAGTTTATTGATATCATTTAAATTATCGACAGCCATGAGGTACATCCGTTAGCTTTATAAGCTAGGTAAATTGTGAATGTTAATCTATTACCTCTATACTTAGATTTAGAGTAATCTTTGCGCACGTTTTACGAGTCCTGAAAAGCGTTTTCTGGGAAATGTAGATAGCTATTGGACACTAATATGGACACTGTTATTCATTAGTGAATTTACAAAACCCTTTAAATGGAAGATTGTATACTACATTCATCCCCAACCTTCACTTGGGGATGATTATAGTATAACGACTGAAGGAGGAGTAGGCTATGCGTTTATTGAGCTGTAGGTTATTATTACTGGTTATTTTGGTCAAATAATTGGGGTTAATATAAGATGGATGCTTTGCCTAACATTTGATTGAGCCTATTTTCGACAAAAACCATGCTCCTGTACGTGCACAGAATATAAAAATTAGGGGCATAGTACTGTTCTGTGCAAATTTGGCGGTTGTTAACTCAGTGCTTTAGATGGAATCATATTACGAATAGTGAGGGGTTTTTGATAACTTAAAACAAAAAGCATTACAGCTTAGTTGGTCATGATATTTGCCACTATAAGGTAGATCTAAACCAGACTTGCAGACAGGCTAAGTAGGAGCATTGTAAGATCATACCTGCGCTATTAGAACGGATATGAATTAACAGATAACCAAAAGAGTGATGATTTTTGAGCTAAGCTAATAATCTATAGGTAGTGATATCTTTATATGCCTAACGTATTGCAAAAGCATTCGTACTAAAGAGCCAGATGATTAAGAATAAGAGACTACGCAAAGGGCTAGCTATGCATGGTGAAGATAATAAGCATATTAACCATAGTCAGAACAAGTTCATCGAACAGATTAACTTTGAATGAATGGTAGAATTACTGTATCTACAACACATAGGTTTTTGAAATACATGCAAAGAGGTTATTAGCGACTTGATCTAATATACTAAGCTCAATTAGGGCTCCGCGTATTAAACCTTCAAGGCATATCAGCTAGTAGTTGCGTTAGGAGTGATTACAGTATTTATTTGATAGGTGGTACATATTTTGGTCAAGAAATTATCAATCAGATTAATAATTTACCGTTTGATTATAATTCCATGAATTTACTATCAGATACTACTTATTTAACATAATATACATTATGCGAAAACAAACCAACGGTCTGAGGAAGTTTGGATTAAACAATTATTACAGTTCATGCTGACTATATTTGCTAACTTAATCTCAATGGTTGCTTTGAATGTTGCTCTGAACAATGAGCCGCTATGTATTAACGAACATCACAACCATTATTAATTTATATCTACACAAGTCATTATCTAATCGAACGATCTCTATCTAAAAAATAATTCCAATACCTAATGTTATTACGATAAGGATATTTTTATGATGCCGTCATCTCGTTTTCATATGCCTCAGTCTTATCTTTATAAACCCTCAACCGCTACAAGTATGGCATCAATACTGATGGCCACACTTATTGTCACTGGCTGCCAATCGTCTGCTGAGTCCAGCGCGACCATCTCTAATCCGCAAACCAGCAACGCATCATCACAAGTGCTCTCTGACATGAGCCAGCAGACACTCAGACAGCAAGCGCTACGTATCCAGCGTGCACTCGCTAACAATGACTTTTCTCGTATCACGGATGATATCCATCCCACACGTGGCGTCAGGTTCTCCATGTACGCTTATGTACGCCCTGAAACGGATAAAACCTTTAGCCGTGAGCAATATGCACAATATTTGCAACAGTCAAAAATTCGCTTTACTTGGGGCGAACTTGACGGTACTGGCGACCCATTAGTGATTCCGCTGCCAGAATACTTAGATACTTGGGTTGATGCCAAAAAGTACAATGATAGCGCTGTCAGCATCAATGAGTTTCGTCGTAATGGTAATACCATCAATAACTTAAAAAAAATCTATCAAAAATCCGATGTTGTTGAGTTTTATTATAAAGGTAGCGAAGATTATGATGGTATGGACTGGCGTGTATTGCGTTTAGTGTTTGATAATTATCAAGGCAAACGTTATTTGGTGGCTATTGTTAATGATCAGTGGACGGTCTAATTAGATAATAAGCACATGATTTAATTATTAAAGATTAAATCATGGCAGTGTATTCTGTATGATGCACTGCCCTTTTTGTGTTTACACTGTTATATATTCATTTTTTAATATGTAATATATTTAACATCAACTACATCGGTGTTTGCTTAAAAAACTTGACCATAATCTCATAGATATCTGGATATGCGTCGACCAACTTTTCTGGCGTCTCAAAAAACACTTCGCTGAGCACCGCAAAGAACTCAGCGGGATTGGTCGCGCCATATCGATCCAGTCCTGACTTACGATGCGTTTGAAAATCCTCAAAATCTCGCGCCATAACCTCCGTCCAGCGCGCAGGATCCATGCCGGGTTGCAATGGTGGAAAGCCATTAGCACGGCCATTGAGCATATCGAGCTTATGGACAAACTCATGAATGACGACATTGTGACCATCGCGTTCGCCTGAATGCTTGGCATCCTTCCATGACAGAATGACCGGTCCACGCAGCCACGCTTCGCCGCTACGATGTTGGCTGCCTTCATGGACGATACCGAACTCATCTACAGTGGTACTGTCACTTTTGTAAGAACCGGGATAAATGATAATGGACGACCAGCCAGCGTACCATTCTAGACTTAGATTCAATATCGGCAAACAGGCTTGTAAGGCAATGGACTGCCTGACTGCATCTGTGATTTCAAAGCCTTGTGCGCCCGTAATGGATTTATCATCCAAAAACAACGTCGCCAACTCAAACAAACGAGTCATCTCGTCCTCGTTTAAGCGCTCAAGTATCACAATACGCTTGGCAGCCTGCATCCAGTCCGCCTTAGTAAAGTCACTGTTATCGAGTACGCGCTGATTGTGCCAGTCTTTTATTATGCTAAACATGCGTTGTTTTCCTTAAAATTGATTATCAAGCGTTGTTGTTATAATGATAACTGCAAATATTCATAGTTAGACTTATCTTTTGTAGCGCTCATGGATGATATCTCTGTATATCAAGCCTCTAATGACAGCATATTCATAATCAATTTAATCAACGTCTCTTTTTGATTGGGATCAGACTCAGCGACCAGTAAGGTTAAAGCAGCAAGTCCCGTGTTATTAATGACCATTTCGCCACTTTCATTGAGCAGCCGCTTATTACGATGTAAAAAATCCACGAATAAGAAAGCACCACTGCGTTTATTGCCATCGGTAAAGGGATGGTTCTTGACCATAAAATACAATAAATGCGCCGCTTTACTCTCGATAGTCGGATAGGCAGGCTCGCCAAACACGGTTTGCTGCAAATTGCCCAGTACACTGTCTAACCCGTCACCGCGAGGCTTGGCAAATAGCTCAGTTGCCTCACCGCGTGATATTAATTGCGCTTTTAAATTGTTTAGTGCGCTCATCGCTTCAGTTAGGCTAGGCAATACACCGCCCTCCTGCCCTGCTGGATCGTCAAGCAAGCCTTCATCATAGCGTTGTAGCCATAAAAACGTCTGCGTATAACGGCTGATAATCTCAATTAAGCCGCGCCCTTCATCAGTATTCAGCTCAGGGCTTTGGGCTGTTTTTTTGATTAAGTTTAACGCTTGCTGGAGCTCGGCAGAGTTTTTATCGAAGCGTTGCTGATTGAGCGTATAGCCTTGCACTAAGTATTCACGTAAGCGCTGGGTCGCCCATATACGAAACTGCGTGCCTTTTTTAGAATTAACCCGATAACCCACAGAAATAATGGCATCTAGATTGTAAAAGCGAATGTTGCGTCGCACTTGTCGGTTTCCCTCTTTACGAACTACCGAGGATTGCTCGGTAGTTGCTTCGGGGTCGAGTTCGCCTTCTTTATAGATGTTTTTTAGGTGCAAACCAATCGTATCAGAGTCTTTTTCAAACAATGTCGCCAGTTGCGCTTGCGAGAGCCACAAGGTGTCGCGCTCTAGACGAATCTCAATTTGAGTTTGCCCATCATCCGCCAAATAAATCTCGAACTTCTTTTCATCCATGTTGCTCCATCCTCTTAAATGGGTTTATAAAGGTTTGTTCAGATGAGCACTTCATATAAGTACCATCGCTAGTGAACCCTTAAGAAAGCAAGATATCGCTGTTTTTTGCAGCAGTTAAGTTATTGTTGTGTTGTATTTTAACGGTGACAACTTTAAAAAAGTCACAGGCTTATTGTGCATAGGCTCGTAGACGCGCTATAGTCAAGACAAGGCACAGGCTACATATTGGACGTCTTGCACCTGCCGATCTGCCTATCATAACCCGTGTATGCGTCATAAATAATAACTTTACCAAGGATGCGTGAGGTATTTATGAACCAACAATCACTTCAATCTCAAAGCCAAAATGATGGCCAAAGTCAAAGCCAAGATCAAATGGCGACTTCTCCTAACCCAACCATAAGTAAGAGCCACGCAAAAGACAAGCAAAAAAAGCGACAGTGCTTCGATGAACTACAAAACGAAAAGGGTGAATATCGTCCTGCAGCTAAGGCTGTCGGCGATTGGCTAGACAACATCAGTATGGATGCGCTCAACCACCTGAACGAGCAAGCAGAAAATATATTTTATCGTAAGGGCGTGACTTTCACTGTCTATAGCGATGCCAAAAACATTGAGCGGATGATTCCTTTTGATATCATTCCACGCATTATCTCCGCCAGCGAATGGCAGCAAGTAGAAGCTGGTTGCAAGCAACGGATTACTGCGCTCAATGCCTTTTTGCATGATATCTATCACGATCAAGCCATTATGAAAGCAGACATTGTTCCTGCCAGCTACGTCTATGCCAGTGGTTGCTATGAGCCATGGATGATGGGCATTGAACTTGATAAGCCTATCTACTCGCACATCAGTGGTATCGATCTCATTCGAGACGAGACCGGTCAATTCTGTGTATTAGAGGACAATCTTCGCACGCCATCTGGCGTCTCCTACATGCTGGAGAGTCGCAGTATTTCAGAGACTCTATTAGCTGATTTGTTCGCTCATACGCCCGTATTAGGGGTTAGCGACTATCCGCAGCGTCTCAAATGCTGTCTTGCCAGCTCAACCACCAAGTATGATCCACAAATTGTTATCTTAACCCCCGGTCGCTTCAACAGTGCTTATTATGAGCATGCTTTTTTGGCGCATGAGATGAATGTACCACTGGTACACGGCTATGACTTGGTGGTTGAGGACAGCAAAGTCTACATGCAAGGTATCCGTGGTAAGGTACAAGTCGATATCGTTTATCGCCGAATTGATGACCCTTACATTGATCCCTTGGCATTTCAGTCCAACTCAATACTAGGCGTGTCGGGTCTGATGAGTGCTTACCGCGCTGGTAATGTGGTCGTCGTCAATGCGCCCGGCACTGGTGTGGCAGATGACAAAAGCTTGTACCCCTTTGTGCCCGATATGATTGAGTTCTATTTGGGTGAAAAGCCCATCTTGCCCAATATCGAGACCTATCAGTGCCGCAAGCCTGACGAGCTAAGCTATGTACTAGACAATCTAGACAAGCTGGTGGTCAAAGAAACCCAAGGCTCCGGCGGCTATGGCATGCTCATAGGGCCAACCTCTACCAAACAAGAGATCAGCGACTATCGCAAGCGTCTGCTCGACAACCCCAACGGTTTTATTGCGCAGCCTACAATTTCATTATCTACCAATCCCACCGCTGTTAGTGATGGTATCGCCCCGCGCCATATTGACCTGCGCCCCTTTGTACTCAGTCATGGCGACGGTTCGGTCGATATCGTACCGGGCGGTCTTACTCGTGTGGCGATGGTCGAAGGCTCGTTAGTGGTCAACTCATCACAAGGTGGTGGCATCAAAGATACTTGGGTCGTCGATGACAGCAGTTTAGAGAAGAGATCTTCAGACAAGCGTAACGCGCCAGCTTCGAGCAAAGCCGCCTTGGCTAATGGGCAGGCGGATAAGTCTAACAATCTAGCACTGAGTGCTGCTGGTCACGCCAGCTACCACAATCGCATACAGCCTATCGAAGCGGGTTTTGAGGACCTCGATGATGCGCCAATGATATTGCTGCTGTCGACCAGTAGTCATTTGATCTGGCTCGGTAGGTATAGCGAGCGACTCTACTACTACGACAGCCTAATGAAACAGTTGATCAAAGGTGACCTAAAAAAATCACAAATACAGCATTTAATCAGCCATTTAGGCTTTGCGGCAGAGGCGAATGAGCCGCTAAAAGTAATGAAGGCACAAATACTTTACGACTTAGAGCAAAAAAGAATCCCTAGCGTGGTCCAATCCATTGAGACAAATGTGCAAGAGGCCAAAGGCGTGATTGGCAAAGATACTGCAGAGCTGTACAACCTCATTAAACGCTTATCAAGTGCCGGTACTTATCGAGCAGCGACGCTACAGCTATATGCCTGTAATGCAGCAATGGAACAAGAGCACCCTACCGTGACGTGTTTTTGGCAATTAGGTCGGTATTTTGAGCAATTAGAGCGTGCGGTCCTACTCAATGAGGACACCACCGAGATTAGTCTTGAATTTAAGTATTGGATTAATCAGCTGCCAGAAAACACGCGCTGGCGTGAACTGACTCGCTTGACCAATCAGATGATCAAATCAAAGCAATTTAGCGACTTTAAGCTTATTAGCCGAGAATTCAACATCATATTACAGCAAGGTGTATAGCGTTTAGCTTAGTAAAATAGACAAAAAGCACCTTAAAGAGGAAGACATTATGAAACTTCAAATAAGTCATCAAACCAATTATTACTACGGCGAGCTGGCACAGCGCAGCGTTCAGTATATTCGTATGACGCCGATGCAATTACCGCATCAAACGATTCATAGGTGGGATGTGATGCTGCCTAAAGTTGCCGTCAATCAAAAAGACGGCTTTGGCAATGACTGGCTAACGCTTAGTCGTAATGAGGCACACAATAACTTGCAAATGCAGGCGTCCGGCATTGTCGAGATCAATACCGATACCGAGCGATTAGAGGACATGGACAACGTCCCCTATTTGCTATTTACGGTACAAAGCCCATTGACTAAGTGTTCAGAGGCGATGCGCGCCTTTGCTGCACCTTATCTAAAAGACCCGACCCATGACAGCCTTAAAGCCATGGCGACTGAGCTATTGACCAAAATGCCTTATATAAAAGATGCCACCCACGTGGGAACGACGGCAGCCGAAGCCTTTAACATCGGCGCTGGTGTGTGCCAAGACCATACCCATGTATTTTTAGGCTGCTTGAGGGATCAGCATATCCCAGCGCGTTATGTGTCAGGTTATCTATACGATGACACAGAGAATCATATGGCCAGCCATGCTTGGGCAGAGGTTTGGCTAGAGGGCTACTGGTATACCTTTGACATCTCAAATCTGCTGTTCCAGCCAAGCTCGCATGTGTATGTCGCTATTGGTCGCGATTACTTAGATGCCGCACCAGTACGCGGGGTAAGGATGGGCGGCGGCTATGAGAATCTTTACAGTCAAGTTTTGGTCTCAAGATTGTCATAGTAATAGATGCAGTCTATCTATCAAGATCAATATCGATTCTGCTTATTGAGATAAGGATTTTTTATGACTTACTGCGCCGCTATTCGTCTAAAAGACGCGATGGTTTTTGCGAGTGACACCCGTACCAACGCTGGCATTGACCATATCTCGACGTTTAGAAAACTCTACCAATACGGCGTTGAAGGCGAACGTTTTATGGTGCTACAGACCGCTGGCAGCCTTGCTACCTCACAAGCGGTCTTTAATAAGTTAAAAACCGATATCAACCTGCGTTCTGAGAGCAGCTTACATACCGTCGCGACACTGTTTGACGCGGCGCAAATGGTGGGTGAATGCATGCGTAGTATCATGACTCATGCTCAAAGCGTCGCTAACGATAGTAATAGTGGCACCTTTACCAGCTCGTTTATATTGGGCGGGCAAATCAAAGGCCAGCCTCCTGAGCTATATATGATCTACCCAGAAGGCAACTGCATTAGAGCCACGCAAGATACGCCGTTTTTTCAGCTGGGTGAGAGTAAATACGGCAAGCCCATTCTCGACCGCTCGGTTAAATACGAGACAGACGTCAAGCATGCGACCCAAGCCCTGATGTTGTCATTTGACTCAACCATTCACTCCAATCTGTCTGTAGGTATGCCCATAGATTTGTTGATTTATCAAAATGACAGTTTGAAGATGCCTAAGGGTCGCCGTATCGAGCAAGACGACGAATACTTCAACGACATCAGTCGTCAGTGGTCGGTTGCACTACGTAATACCTTAAGTGAATTACCTGAATGCCCAGCAGATTATTGGGAATAGAAAAATGATTGGCGCAGATGAAGGCTTGATAGTAGTAATGAATCAGAATAGATAGACTAAGATCAATATTACTTTTCACTGACTATATCAATAAAAAAAGAGAGGGCTTGGTCAACAAGCATTCTCTTTTTTTTGGAAATTAAGCCGTTAATAAATGCCTCACATACAGTACCCAAAGCTACATTTATGGTTTATGTACACTAAGGCTTGTTAGCGCTCACCCTACCACTAGCCGCATCATCTGTGTACTGATATAACCACCAAAGGTGCCCACCGCATAGCCTAAAATACCCAAGAATACGCCAACGGGCGCCAGTGAGGGGTGAAATGCCGTGGCGACAATCGGGGCA
The DNA here is from genome assembly GCF_002836005.1 of Psychrobacter sp. Sarcosine-3u-12. Classification (NCBI taxonomy): domain Bacteria; kingdom Pseudomonadati; phylum Pseudomonadota; class Gammaproteobacteria; order Moraxellales; family Moraxellaceae; genus Psychrobacter; species Psychrobacter sp. Sarcosine-3u-12. The sequence goes on along the minus strand of NZ_PJBY01000097.1, from coordinate 43,484 downwards.
GAAGACGCGCCGCCGGTATTGGCGTTAGAACCCACTGCTAAAAAGAAAAATGGTGCACGAATGATTCTAGCGACAATAAAGATAATCACCACGTGAATACTCATCCACAATAGACCAATGAGTAGCAAGCGCCACTGCGAGACAATACCGGCGAGATTGATTTGCATACCGATAGCAGCAATCAATACAAAGATAAATACCGTACCAATTTTGGAGGCACCAACATGATCAAGGCGACGAATTTTGGTAAAGGAAAATACTACCCCTATTAAGGTGATAATCACCACCATCCAAAAGAATGAGCTGGCAAAGCTGTATTGTACTGCCCAGCTATAGGGTGCAAAGAAGCCTGCTATCTGCCCGCCGATAAAGTGCGCCACTCCAACCATCGCAAAACACAAACCAAACATCACCATCAAATCATTTAAAGTCGCCGGACGGGCATGATCACGCTCGTAGCTCTCTACAGCGGCGATGACCTTATCAATACTACTGGTATCAGCCCGTAAAAACTTATCTATCTTAGCGCTGTGCTTGGCCATGACCAAAATAGCCAACAACCATAACGACGCATTGGTAGTATCGACCAAGATCATCATGCCAAACAAATCATCACTCACGCCAAACAATTCCTTCATCGCCGCTTGGTTTGCTGCACCGCCTATCCAACTACCCGCCACCGCCGAAAAGCCGCGCCATAGAGTATCGTCGGTAAACATCTCAGGTGACACCCATTTAGCAATGCCTAAGCTAATCGGCCCACTGATGACAATGGCGATACTGGCGGCAAAAAACATGGCAATGGCCTTCCAGCCAAGCCCCAATATCTTTGGCACATCCATTGATAGGGTCATCAATAGCAAACTTGCTGGCAACAAATAAGTGGCGGTAAAGCCATAAATCTGTGAGCCAATGCTGTCAGCAAAGATGCCAAGGCTGTTTAGGGTTGCTGGGATAAAGCAGCACAGTACAATACCCGGCAATACCGCATAAAAACGTCGCCAAAATTTACCCGGTAATCCTTGAGTATAGAACACCAATCCGATAACCGCCATAATGACGCCAAAGGCTACTGGTAAACTGTCTACCTTTAATTGAGCAATGGTTAAATGAGAAATGTCGAGCATCAAATGGCTCCGCAGCACACGATAAGTAAAGGCTTGTCAGTATAGACAAGGCAAAAAAGACCTGCAAGCAACGATTGACTACAGAGATAGCTTTTGTTTGTTTAAACTGCTCACCAATACTCATTGGCTATAGATAGAACCACCACGCGTAAAAAAGCCAGATAACAAGTATCTGGCTTTTTTACGCTATTTTATCCGATCAAGTCAGTGGCTATTTTATTAATAACCTTTATTAATCATTAAATATAACGGTATTACGAGTTGTTGCTACGATTGCCACCGCTTGAACGACCTTGACCACGGCTATCAGCACGACCAGCTGGGCGACCTTGGCTGCCACTTGGACGACCACGACCCGTTGCAGCACGCTCACCGCGTGGAACGCCAGTGCTATCACCACGGCTAGGAGCACCAGTGCGCTTGCCTTGATACGGCTTGCCACCTGAACGCTCATTTGGCTTGCCAGATGAATCACGTGGCTTACCTTGATAACCGCTGTCATTGCTAGCGCGTTGACCAGTTGCTGCGCTGTCGCTTGAACGACCACGAGCATTAGCAGGATTGCCTTGATAGCCACCGCCTGCGCGACCACGGCCTTGACCGTTACCGCCGCCACTTGAGCGTCCGCGACCACGGCCACGACCATTACCTTTGTTTTCGCTAGGTACATAAGTCTTCTTAGGCTCCATACCTTCGATGATCGATACTTCCATTTTACGATCTAAATAACGGTTGATCGCGTTTAGCTGTGGACGATCATCCATGCTACATAGGCTGATGGCAATACCCGTACGACCGGCACGGCCACAACGACCGATACGATGCACGTAGTCTTCTGTTTGACGTGGTAAGTCGTAGTTAATGACGTGCGATAGTGCTGGCACATCAAGACCACGAGCGGCAACATCCGTTGCTACTAGGATTTTGACTTTGCCGTTACGCAAGTCTTGAACGATACGGTTACGCTTGCTCTGTGGCAAATCGCCATGTAAGAAGCTGGCTTTATGGCCTTGCTCTTGTAAAGATTTGGCTAATTTTTCAGTACTACGTTTGGTCGCAGCAAAGATGATGACTTGTTCCATCTCTTTATCGCAAACAATTTTGTCAAGCAAACGGTTTTTATGATCAAAATCATCACAGTAGTATACTTTTTCTTCGATATGCGCTGATTCAACTTTGATTGATACACGCTCAGGGTTTTTAGTGAAGCTGGCAGCGATTTTACCTACTGGGCCATCCCAAGTCGCTGAACACATAATCGTCTGACGATCAGTCGGTGCTGCGCGTAGAATGTCGCTGATATCATCAGCAAAACCCATGTCAAGCATACGGTCAGCTTCGTCAAGTACCAAGACTTCTAGGCTTGATAAGTCAACGCGACCGGCATTGATATGGTCGAGTAAACGACCAGGGGTTGCAACGATAACTTGAACGCCTTTTTTCAAAGCAGTAATCTGACCATTGTAAGGAGCGCCACCTACTAATGGTACGCAGAATAGACCACGCATATCTTTAGAATAAGTACGTACGCTATCATGTACTTGCTGAGCAAGTTCACGCGTTGGCGTTAGGATAAGGGCTTTGGTTAATTTATCAAAGCTAGTCGCACGGCTTAAACGGTCAAGTACAGGGATAACGAAAGCGGCTGTTTTACCACTACCAGTTTGCGCTGACAATAATAAGTCACGACCTGCTAGGGCAAAAGGAATGGCTTGTGCTTGAATAGGGGTTGGGTTGGTATAACCACTGCGATCAAGTGCGGTCAAAATCGGCTTGGCAATACCCAGATCAGTAAAAGTGACTTGATTTTCGTCAGAAGCGTCAGCGTCAGTAGAAGCTGCTTCATTAGTAGTCGTGTTTTGAGTGGTGTCTTCGATAATGCCATTTTCAGCGGCGATTGCAGATAAGATGTCAGTCATGAGAATCCTTGGTAAGTATAAGTTGCTGTAAATTCAGCAAGCTTGATGCATACCACTGATAACCGTTCACCACGCAGCTTTTATTAAATCACTATCAAACCATATAAAATAGCTGATAATCAGAAGCCAAGCCAATAAAGCTTCACTTCTTTAATAAATGCGTTCGTGCTGTCTGACGTATTTTGGTGGTAGTGCCGAGTGTCTCATCCTTGTTTGCTAAAAACGCATTATCGATGCTTTGTCCAAAGCAGATAAAGGCAAGTAACAACCAATCTATCCCATACATGGGTTAGTAGATAAGATATGAGTCAAAAATAACTGATATTTATAAAATGTTATTTAAGTACACAAAATCATCGGCAACAATTACTTATGGTCATCCTAGACCCAAAATCGCAGGCGATGTTATCAATCTCATAATTCACGCTAGTCAATGCTAACGTGGCGACGCAGTATAGCACAGTAAAAACATTATCTGTATCTATTTTTATATTTACTATCAAAATAAGCGCTATCTTCTTAATAATGCAGTGTTTAATAAAGCATTAATATACATAAGCTGCTAGCGTGACATTTTGACTTCTGTTACGTAAGTTGGCATTTGCCATGCCCCGCCCGCTTCCACCATGCGACATAGCCCAGTGGTGCTTTCATGGCTTTTTTCAAAAGCTTTACCGGTCCATACCCAGTCAGTTTTAGATAAGCAGTCGCCAATTCCGCGACCTTTCTGTACGGAAGTAATTTTACCTTTGTCGTAGTCAGTCGCACTAGTGGTGACCAAGGTCGGCTTATAAGGCTTCGTGTCATTGAGTACCCAGATGCCCATGCCAGCGTTATAAGCCCCTGTCCAGCACTCGTGTTGCGCCAACAACTGCGTACTGTTTAGACGGCTGACGCGCCATGAGTTTTTGTCAGACAGGCTTGGGCAGTCGCTATCCGCGTCTCGCATGGTGCTTTTCATCATCGCTGACAACTGCGAGGATCTCATGACAAACTTTTTATTGCTGCTGGGCGCAGCATTAGGGTTTGGTGCGACAAAACGCAGTGACGGTGCAGCCTTAGGCGGTAAGACCGTACTGTTTGGCTTCTTAGCATCATTACTACGGACAAAAGCACTCGATGTGCCTACGCGACCTTGGGCTTCATCGGCCTTGAGCATAACCGAACTGGCGCCTTTATCAGACAATTGCCAGCGTGAGTTGCGTAGTACCAGCTCAATCTTGCTCGATTTAGTCAAAGCCTCCAATAGGGCGCTCACCTGCGCTGAGGTCAGCTCAGCATTGCCCGCTGCAGCGGAGAAAGGTTTGGTTTCACCCAGATCCTTGCCGTCGATAAACAAGGAGATGCGATGGCGATTGCCTAGTTGCATCAGAGCTTTGGCAGAACTTTCTTTAGCCCCGCCAAACTTGACCTGACCATCTACGCTGGCATTGGCCCCTGCACGGCGTATCAACAAGACAGAGACGGGTAATTCACTATTGTTTTCTGCTTGGTATCCTGCCAGCCGGCAAGTACGGGTATTATCACAAGCAACCTGCCAGTCTTGACTGGTAAATTCAACGGCCGCCGCATGGCTCATAGCGCTCAACGACGTGATAGTAAGTGCGGCAAGTATGGGTAACAAAATTTTATTTTTAGACATCAATGTGGTTATCTTTATTGTTTTTTTAACTTTAGTTTTAGAGTGAGTCATATTTTTTACGTTACAATTTTTATGAGTATGGGTATAGCGGTAGGCATCATGGTCAGTCGACACTAATGGCGCGCTTAGAACGTTATTATTCTTCATAGTCGTTACTCATTAATAGAAGAATTATAAACACCTGCCCTTCAAGACGGTGGCCTGTTATCTTAACGTATCAATGTTTCTATCTGTTGTACTAATGTACCATTGTGTAAACAGAGAAGTATAGTATTAATTCAACTATCGATATATAAAGATAGCACTATCAATATGTTAAAAAATAACAAGGCTGATAAGCAACTTGCCTATCAGCCTTGTATTACAGCGTCATTGTTTTTATTTTTCTAATATCATTCTTATTTTTCTAACAACGAACCATGAGGGACAATCACTTAATTGATTGGTTTTAGCGCTAGATCGACTGCTCGTTTTACTGCAGGACGTTTAGCAATGGTCTGTGCCCAACGCTGCACGTTTTTATAATTATCAACTTGTAAGAACTCAGCGGCTTCATACAGCTTGCCAAGTACCAGTTGTCCATACCATGCCCAGATGATCATGTCGGCAATATTATAGTCTGCTTCGTCATTGCCACACATGTAGACGTTGTCTTTTAGATGTTTATCGAGTACGTCAAGTTGGCGCTTGGTTTCCATGGCATAGCGATTGATGGGGTATTTCATTGGTTCTGGCGCATAAGCATAGAAATGACCAAAGCCGCCACCTAAGAAAGGTGCACTACCCATCTGCCACATCAACCAAGACAGGCAGTCTGCTCTGGCCTTACTAGAAGATACGGGAACAAACTGACCGAACTTTTCTGCTAAGTATAATAAAATGGCACCGGACTCAAAAAGCGCAATAGGCTCGCCATCATTGTTTTTGGCAGCATGGTCAACCAATGCAGGTATCTTTGAGTTTGGATTTATCGCCACGAAGCCTGAGCCAAATTGATCGCCTTCCGAGATGTCAATTTTATAGGCGTCATATTCAGCGCCTTTAACATTCAGCTCAGCCAGCTCTTCTAATAGGATGTTTACCTTGACACCGTTTGGGGTATTCAGTGAGTACAGCTGTAACGGTGCATCGCCTACTGGTAGGGCTTTATCATGGCGCGCGCCAGCTGTTGGACGGTTGATACTAGAGAATTTGCCACCATTCTCCTTGTCTTGGGTCCAGATTTTAGGCGGTGTATAAGTGCTTTTATCTGTATTATGGTTGGCAGTTGCTTGATTATTATCATTACTCATAAAACATCCTATTTATTATTGTGTGCAAAAAATTGTATGTAAAAATACGGTTCTACGAAACATAGTCAATGAAAGATACTAGTGATATAAAGCTGGCAGGTAAAATAGCTACCAATATTTGACTGAACGAGCCTGATAACGTATTTGGTTCATGTATCTGATTGATGTAAAACCGACTATATACGTGTTCTACTATAACGGCTCTATGCCGACTTATTAAAGTCCTGTCGTGTAATTAATGTAGTGATTTTTAGGATAAAAAATCCTTTGGTTACTTTGCTCATCTTTAACTGCGCTAGCGTTGTTTCTATACTACGCGCAATTTAATGGTTTTTAGAGATGAGCGGCTCATAAACGTAATTCTTGAATACCCATAATCTTAAGATAAAGTGATGTCAGTATGGTAACGCTAACCCCTACCCAGAATAAATACCTGCCCTATGTGCTAGCGGTGGCGCTGTTTATGCAGATTTTAGACGCCACTATCTTGAATACCTCACTACCGCAAATGGCACAAGCGCTGGGTGAGTCGCCACTTAAGATGCAGTGGGCCGTTATTAGCTACGCTTTAACCTTGGCTATCTTTATTCCTATCAGTGGATTTCTGGCCGATAAATATGGTACGCGGCGGGTGTTTTTATACGCTATCGTTATATTCTGCGTGGGCTCTATACTGTGTGCTGCATCGCCTACCCTAGATTTTTTGATTGGTTCGCGCATTATTCAGGGTATCGGTGGCGCGATGATGACGCCGGTTGCCCGTTTGATACTGGTCAAGTCGTATCCCCGCAATAAGCTATTGACTGTCATGAATTTTGCAGTGATTCCCGCATTGGTGGCGCCGTTAGTAGGACCCGTACTCGGTGGTTATATCGTGCAATATGCCAGCTGGCAGTGGATATTTTTGATCAATGTACCCATGGGTGTTTTTGGTTTTATCATGGGCAAAAAACTGGTACCGGCTTTATTTGAAGATACCAAGCATTTAGATTGGACGGGTTTTTTATTGTTTGCGGCAGCAGCTTGCGGCTATACCCTCGCTGTTGAATTCGGCTCACAAACAGGTCGCGGGACTTATGGCTTGGTGTTGGCGTTCTTGTCAACGGCGTTGATAGGCGCCTATGTCTGGCATGCCAAACGCCGTCATGCGCCGCTCTTTCCATTGAGCCTATTTGATATTCGCACCTTTAAGATTGGGATTACGGGTAACTTATTTACGCGCTTGGGTATCAGTGCCGTACCGTTCCTATTGCCACTATTACTACAAGTGGTGTTTGAATACTCACCGTCGCGTGCAGGTTGGCTACTGGCACCTATCGCGGTTGGGGCGATTGGCATCAAGCCTTGGGTCAGTCGAATTATCCAGCGTTATAGCTACCGCACAGTACTGGTCTACAATACATTTTTTATGGGCACACTCATCATTATGTTGGCGCAGTTTAATGATGCCTCACAGTGGCTTTGGTTCATCCCTATTTTGACCGTGATGGGTGCTTGCAACTCTATGCAGTTTAGCGCGATGAACACCATTACCATCGGTGATTTAGAAGGTGTGCAAACCAGTAGCGGTAACAGCTTGATGGCCGTTAATCAGCAGCTAGCGATTAGCTTTGGTATTGCCTTTGGCGCTGCGCTACTCAATCTACTACGTGAGCGGTTTGAGCTTGATACCTTGGCTGCCTTTCAGACGACGTATTGGATACTGGGTATTTTAACCATTCTCTCAGGATTATATTTTTTACGTCTCAAACCTGAAGATGGTCGCGGTCTGTATTAGGTCGTGCCCTAAATTCAAAAACTGAAGACACTTGATGTCATAAGATACACTCATAAGTGCTAAACAAAAAAAAGCCAGTAGAGGTTTGAACGATATCAAACCTCTACTGGCTTTTTGATTGATGAGTGACTGTTGATGAGTGACTAAGGTGCTTTGTCATCATCCATTTGCGATTGGATATAATTCTCTACACCAACGTCTTTTATCAAGTCTTCTTGAGTCTCTAGCCAGTCTTGATACTCTTCATTGCCATCTTTCAGTTTTACCACTAGCTGACGAGATACATAATCACGGTGAGTCTCGCACAGGGCAATGGTATCGGTCAGGATGTCGAACTTCTGCTTTTCTAAGCGTAGATTACAGTCAATCATTTCAGGCACATCTTCAGCGATAAACATTTTGCCATAATCTTGCAAATTCGGTAGGCCGCCTAGCAACAAAATCCGTGCAATCAGATCATCAGACCACTTCATTTCCGCTATAGACTGTTTGTAGAAGCTCTCATTCAGCGCTTCAAGCCCCCAATGACGTGCGATACGCGCATGCAAAAAGTACTGGTTAATAGCGATTAATGACTGGGCAAGCACTTTATTGAGTGCACGAGTAACGTCTTTATCCCCTTTCATAATCTCTCTCCCTTTATCATTACCTAATAAGTTAAATGTCGTCTATAGCTATCAATAGCCATTAAGCCAGATGAGGAGATACCTCAGCCATTTGACTTTGTAGGTAATTTGGCAGACCAATCATATCGATAAGACGCAGCTGCTGCTCAAGCCAATGCGCATGATCTTCTTCCGTGTCTTTGAGCTGCTCGACCAACATCTCGCGCGTGACGTAATCATGCTCTTCTTCGCACAGCGCAATACCGTCTTTTAGATGCTGCTGTACTTGATACTCTAAATCAAGGTCAAGCTGTAGCATTTCAGGAACGGTGCTGCCGATATTGATACCGTCAACCTGCATTTTTGGCGTACCGCTTAACATTAGAATACGACGAATGATAGCCTGTGCATGCAAGGTCTCATCTTGCATTTCGTGGTTGATACGATCGTATAATTTACCGTAATGCCATTCAGCATACATCTCAGAGTGAATAAAGTACTGGTCACGAGCCGCAAGCTCACCACCTAACAGAAAGTTTAAATAATCAATGACTTTTGGGCTACCTATCATCACATGCACTCCTATATTCGTCTGGCAGATTACATTCATAATAATGCATATATTAACAGTATTATCAGTAAACTGCTCAGTAAAGTTAAAAACAACAAAAATTCTTCCAAAGCAAGACATATATAGTAGCATATAGGCGCTATATGGCTTGTAACGTTATGAACTAAGAATAAGATGCTAATTGAGAATCATAATTAGCCAGCTTTTTTTTGCAGCGGCTAAAGAGGTATGTGAGTAATACAGAGAGAGTTCGGCGCGATATATACGAATGGCAATGACCCTACCCTTTATAACTGTTCGCTAACTTTTTTAGCTGAGTTAGAAAAGGTAAGCCTGATAACATAAGCATGGGTATTTGCAATGAAAGGCAGGTACTTGTGATGCACAAGCCTAAAAGGCACTTATCTAATAGCCGTTAGACGGCGTAAGCTAAGACATCCAGCTTGGCATGGTGTTCATCAAGGTAATCATTGACCATCGGCTCACAGCAACCACAGCACGTCGCAACATCAAGGGTATCTTTTAGACCGTCAAGGGTATCGATACCGGCAGCAATGGCGGCTTTGATTTGCTTTTCTTTTACGTCGTTACAGATACATACGTACATGTGCTGGCTCCTACGATGGTTACTATATGTCTTGCTGATGCACTTAAATGATTAAAGAAAAGCTTTTTGAATGGATAAGTTACTTAACATTCAATACTTTATCTTGTTAGTCGTTATAATAACGATAATTATTACCATTTGCAATAGCATTGGCCTATCTGTTTATCATTAATGCACCACTAGAGAGTTTGGGTATGAATTCATGTAACTGAATATAGATAAACGTGTAACCGATTATACTTAACGGTACTAAAATGACGACGAAGTGTAATTTTGCTCATTTTTTAATCGATTTAATAAGCAACTGCTGTTATATTGAACCCCTATTAACGAAGCTCTATTGGAATTATCCTATGTCTGATAATAATTTTACGATACAACCTATCGAATTGTTTAAGGTTTTATCTGATCCGACGCGCTTAAAAATCTTCCAAATCTTATTCAAAAAAGAAGCACGCTGTGTGGGCGAATTGGTAGAAATATTGGATCAACCACAGCCAACCATCTCGCGCCATTTGAACCATTTAAAAAAACTGGGCATCTTAAGCTGTGCTCGCGATGGTACCTGGATGTGGTATGAAGTAGCCGATGATCTGCCTGACTGGTGTCAAGATATCTTGGATATCACCTATGAGCAAACCTCACTCAAAGACTTGAACCTAAATATGTCAAAACTTGCTTAGAGGCTACTCATTCAGTTAATAGTTGCTGAGTTTACTATTAACTGGACTATTACTTAGTCATTGCCCTGCCCTCTACGTTGAAGCCCATACATAATTTAAGCCATAAAAAAAGACCTACATCAGTAGGTCTTTTTTATATGCAAACGATAGTAATTGCACACCATGCTTGTTCTAAAAACAGCTATAGTCTTTTGAAAATAGTCCTGTGAAAATAAGACTTAAAACAGGTGGATTATGACCCTTCTATACTAAGTCTAAGAAATCACTGACAAAGGCGTTAGCTGGATGATGTATCAACTCTTCTGAAGTACCTACTTGCTCAACATGGCCATGATTCATCACCACAATCTCATCAGACACAGCGCGCGCCTCTTCTTGATCATGGGTGACCATGATACTGGTGATACCCAGCTCATGATGAATGTCTTTTAGCCAAGTACGCAACTCCTTACGTACCTTGGCATCAAGCGCACCAAATGGCTCATCCAATAGCAACAGCTTTGGTTTTACTGCTAAGGCACGTGCCAGCGCAATACGCTGACGCTGACCGCCAGATAATTGATGCGGATAAGCATTAGCGATTTGTGGCAGCTGTACTAATTCTAGAAGCTCTGCCACTCGCTTATTGATATCCGCTTTGCTTGGTCGCTCATTCTTGGGCAATAACGTTAAGCCAAAGGCGATATTATCGGCGATATTTTTGTGGCGAAATAGCGCATAGTGCTGAAACATAAAGCCGATATGGCGTTTTTGCACAGGCGTATGGGTGACGTCCAACTCATCAAACAATATCTGCCCCGAGTCCGAATACTCAAGCCCAGCGATGATGCGTAACAAGGTTGTTTTACCGCAGCCAGAAGGCCCTAATAACGTTGTCAATTTACCTGTAGGTACGGTGATATTGATATTGTCTAAGGCAGTAAAATTGCCAAACTTTTTATTAACGTTCCTAATCTCGATGCTCATAATAGTGTCTCTTATTATATCTTTTGTCTTATCGTAGCAGATGATTTCGATTATTGTTTTACTAGTCGCTGTTTTATCAATCACTACTTTAGCCGCTTATACGCTGTCATCTGCGCGCTTTGCTACGGTGGCATTGGCACTCACTGGTAGCTCAGGCGCGCTCGCTAGCCGTTCAGATTTGGCAAACTTGCGCTCTTGTACCTTGGTCATGACTTGTTGTATCAATAGCGTCACTAACGCCAGTGCGGCAAGTAAGCTTGATAAAGCAAAAGCGGCGGTAAAATTATAATCATTGTAAGCAATCTCAACCAAGAGCGGCATGGTATTGGTCTCACCACGTATATGACCTGAGACCACGCTCACGGCACCGAATTCACCCATTGCCCGAGCGTTGGTCAAAATCAAACCATAGAGCAATGCCCATTTGATATTGGGCAAGGTCACATGCCAAAAAGTCTGCCAACCGGTGGCACCCAAAGTAAGCGCGGCCTGCTCCTCACTATCACCTTGAGTCTGCATCAGCGGTATCAGCTCACGTGCGACAAAGGGAAAGGTCACAAATAACGTGGCTAACACAATACCCGGAACGGCATAAATCACTTGAAAGCCCATGCTCTCAAGCCAGCCACCAACGGTAGAGTTAAGACCGAATAACAAGACAAACATCAAACCGGCGACCACTGGTGACACCGAAAATGGCAAATCAAGCAAGGTCGTGACCAGCTGCTTACCTTTGAATTGATAACGCGTCACGAGCCATGCAATTGCGATACCCATCACCATGTTAATTGGCAACACAATAGCGGCGGTAATTAATGTGAGCTTAATCGCTTGCAGCGCTTCTGGATCGACCAGCGAGGCAATATACAACTGCCAGCCACCTTTAAAGGCTTCATAGAACACCGCAAATAATGGTACTACTAGCATGATAACCATGAATAAGACAGCGATGCCAATAAAGGTGCGCCGTATCCATGGGGTATCTTTGGTTGCTGGGTTGCTTTGATAGTCGTAGCTATTGGATATCTGCATCTTAGCGAGCTCCTACACGGCGCGACAGTTTCCACTGTACAATGTTGATGGTCAATAAAATCACAAATGAAATCATCAGCATAAATAACGCCACGGCAGAAGCACCTTGGATATCGAACTGCTCAAGCTTACTAATAATAATGAGTGGTAAAATTTCAGACTGCATCGGAATATTACCCGCGATAAAAATCACCGAACCATACTCGCCAGTCGCACGGGCAAACATCATGCCCGCGCCCATTAATAATGCTGGTAACAGCTCTGGCAAAATCACCTTACGAAACGTGGTTAAACGATTTGCACCCAGTACCGCCGCCGCCTCCTCAAACTCAACCGATAGCTCAGCCAATACGGGCTGCACGGCACGAACAATAAATGGAAAGCTGACCACCACTAAAGCGAGCCAAATACCGATAGGCGTAAAAGCCACCTGAATGTCGAACTTATCAAACCATTTACCAATCAGGCCATTCGGCGCATAAAGAGTGGCCAGAGAAATCCCAGTGACAGCGGTTGGTAGTGCAAAGGGCAAATCAACCAAGGCATTGATTAAGGACTTACCCCAAAATTCATAACGCACCAGTACCCAGGCGACCAGCGTCCCAAACACCATATTGGTGAGCATGGCTAAAAACGACATCCACAAGCTTAATTTAATAGCAGCAGTCACTTGCGGCTGGGTAATGGTTTCCCAAAAGCCCGTCCAGCCCATTTGGGTTGTAGTATAGGCCATCATAGCAAACGGTAGTACCACTAATAACGACAAGCTAAAGACGGTAATGCCCATGCTCAGACCAAACCCTGGCAGCACATTGCGCTGACGCAAACGGTTCAGCCAGCCTTTTTTTGGCAAAGGTTTGCTGCTCGAAGATGGTGTTGCACTCATAGTGATGTCCTATTGCCTATCTGATGGTACTTATCGTAAAGACCACGTTTTATCAAATGTATTATTAGTCCGCTTACGGTATAAAGGACATAGCGCGGGTGCCATGTCCTTTATATGATTGGACGTTACTTTAGAACTGCTAAGCGGGTAACGACAGTACGTTTAAAAGCAAGCGTATTGGTTACTGCGGGGCATTAATCGCTAACTGATCGAATACACCACCATCGCCAAAGTAAGTACTCATGATCTCATCCCACGTACCAAAGGCATCGTTCGGGCGAAAGGTTTCAACCGGTGGTAATTTGTCACCGTTTTTATCAAGGACGCTTTTTACGCTAGGACGTAAGTAAAGGTCAGCGGCCAATTGCTGAGCAGGCTCGCTCCATAAGTAATCAAGATAAGCTTTTGCCGCGTCAGTGGTGCCTTTTTTATCAGTCACAGCTTTGACGATCGCAACAGGGCTTTCTGATTTGATAGAGTATTTAGGATAAACGATGTCAACTTGACCCGCACCAAAATCAGTGGCCGCAAGGTTGGCTTCGTTTTCAAAGGTAACTAAGACATCACCAATACCGCGCTGAACGAAGGTCGTCGTCGCTGCACGCCCGCCATTCTCATAGACTTTGACGTTTTTTAGCATGTCTTTTACGTATTTTTTCGCTGGTGCTTCTTCGTTATTAAAGGCGTGTAAGCCATAACCATAAGCCCCTAAAAATGCATAGCGACCATTACCGGTAACTTTCGGATTGGCCATTACAATCTCAAGGCCATCTTTGGTCAAGTCTTCCCAATCATTGATACCTTTTGGGTTGTCTTTACGCACCAAAAATACGATAGTACTGGTAAAGGGCACAGCGTTATCTGGGAATTTGCTTTCCCAATCTGACTCAACCAAGCCTTTTTTCTCAAGCAGCTCGATATCTGAGCCTTGATTCATGGTCGCGACATCCGCTTGCAGACCATTAGCAACCGACAGGGCTTGCTTACTTGAGCCACCATGTGACTGCTTGATTAGGATATTACTGTTTGGGTTCTCCGCTTTATAATGTTCAACGAACAGCGGGTTGTAGTCTTTATAAAAGTCGCGTGCCACATCATAAGAGACGTTTAACAGCTCGATATTTTGACCTTCTGCAGCTGGCGTGCCATCAGCATTGGCCGTCGTATCGGTCTGCTCGCTGTTGCTACAGCCCGCGAGTCCAAGTGTCAGTGCCACGCCAGCAATGCTTAGAGCACTTAGCGCTTTGTTTTTTTGTTGATAACGAGCTGCGTCAGTCATAAATACCTCAGAGATGTCTGTTTGTTATGTTGTGCAAGTATGCTAACAGCGCCATCTTATTATGTTTAATGATGAATATGTGTATGTTATTGCCAAAATGGAATAACCAAGTCATATAAATAAATTTATCAATAACTTATAAGTGGTTGTCTCTTGAGGCATACCACTTTTTATGACGTCTGCCTGCTGTCGAGTGCTGGCTAGCTGTAACGATCTAATCGAATGCGGTATTACAGTTAGCCATTACTCTACCCGTGCCAACTGATCAAAACGCCCACCATCGACAAAGAATGTCTCCATAATCTGAGCCCAAGAACCGAAAACTTCGACTGGCTCAAAGGTGTCAATATCAGGCAATGTGTCTTTGTGCGCGGTCAGCACCTGCTCATTACTAGGACGCATATACATTTGTGCCATCAGCTCTTGTGCTGGCGTGTCCCATAAACCCTTAAGATAGGTATTAGCTGCCTCAGTTTTACCGCTTTTTTCGGTGACCGCGGTCACCACGGCAACAGGGTTTTTAATCACAATCGAGTAGCTCGGATAGACGATGTCGACTTTCCCTTTCGCAAACTGCTTCGCGGCCAGATGTGCTTCGTTTTCGGTAGTGACGAGCACATCGCCAAGGCCGCGCTGGGTAAAGCTGGTCGTCGCTGCCCGTGCACCATTGTCATAAGTGACAACGTTCGCCAGTAGCTTTTGGATAAAATCATTGGTTTTGGTTGGGTTCTGCGGGCTTTCGTTAAACTGATGTAGCCCATAACCATAAGCGCCCAAAAAGGCATAACGCGCCGTACCACTGGTCTTTGGATTCGGGATGACCACATCGATACCATTACGTGCCAAATCAGACCAGTCTTGAATGTTTTTTGGATTGCCGTTCCGTACCAGTAGCACCATAGTGCTGGTATAAGGCACGGCATTATTAGGTAGTGCTTGCTGCCAGTCGGCTGCGACTAAGCCTTTTTCGACCAGCAAATTCATATCGCTTTGTTGGTTTAAGGTCACCACATCAGCTTGCAAACCACTGGCAACCGACAAGGCTTGCTTGCTTGAGCCGCCATGCGACTGATTGATATTTATTTTACTGTCTGGATGCGTTGCCTGATAATCCGCACTGAATAAAGCATTGTAGTCTTTATAAAAATCGCGTGACACATCGTAAGAGACGTTAAGCAGGCTGATGTCTTTTTGCGTACTTGCGGACTTATCTGTGTCGTCTTGTGTGGCTTGCGTAGGGCTACAGCCTGTCATTAGCATTAACGCTGTCAACGCGCCGCCTATGATAAGGGTGCGAGGTTGCGCACTTTGAGACAGTGAAACGCCAGCGCTAGTGCTGATGCGCGCTGAGACTTTATTGATAGTACTATTGGTTTGCATAAATGCTCTCTGTATTTTTAAATTGCGTATTTTTTAGTTTCGATGCGACCGTTTTTATTAAAATACTTATGACGGTCTCAACTGCCATTGCTCGATGAGCTTGGCTCTCTGAACTGAATTTTTAACGTAGCTTATTGGCCAATTTATTAACTGGCTTCTGTGGATAATGAGAGACATGCTAGCAGCTTGTTTTATGAACGCTTAGTGACAAATCAGCTTATCGAGTGCTGAACTTGGCATAAGCAAGCAGTTGTATTTGTTTCATGACTAATCCAGCAGTTAATCTAAGAAATAAATGAGAACAGCTTTAACCTCTAAGGGGTTAAGAGCGTTATGCTACCGACTGTGGCATACTATACGTAGCCAACCAATCGCCTCGATCGGTCAGTACTTATGCTCCGTACTTATGCTCCGTACTTATAGTCAGCATCTGTCATCAGCCATACCTATCATTCACTTAATACCAAGGTGCCGCCCTATGATTCAATACCAACGCCGCTCAGTATTTTCTACTGTCTTAATTTGTGCCAGCACCGTTCTTATTAGCGTTACTGGCTGTAGTTATAGCACTGTCAGCCAAATTGACAACACCGTGAAGAGTAAGGCTGTTGTGCAGACACCTGCGGTACAGAAAATCGTTGGCGACTATGCTTCAAACGGCTATGCGACGCGCAAGCAAGGCAGTGATTGGGTGGGTGTCATAGTGAGAGCTGATGGAGCGGCAGATATTGCCATAAAGGTGCGTGCCCGCAGCGATGTCAAAAAACCAACGTGTCAGTTTGACGCTAAGGCGACGTTGCTAGGTCAAGACGATGCACATGGTATTATTTTTCAGACCAAGATAAACAACAGCAATGACAGCATGGCGTTCTTCCAATTTAAAGAGGATACGCTGACCATTGATAGCCAAGATAAATATGCATTAAACTATTTTTGCTCAGGTGGCGGGACGCTAGCCGGAAACTATGAGAAACTTGAGGGGAATTTAGAGCTGAATTAGAATTCGATGAGGCGATAACATAAGGTAATACGTAGCTTTAAATAATCTAGCTTTAGAGCATAAAAAAGGTGTCAGATTTATCGTCTGACACCTTTTTTCATTTTTCATTTTTTAGTACTAGCTTTATTTGCTAATAAGACAAATGTTAATTATACGGCTGATGCGCCAGTAAGTTTGATCTCTGCACGCTCTTCACGAGCGATACCAGCGTAGTAATCACGCAAAATCTGCAAAACTTCTGGACGGCTAAAGTTGTCTGGCACATCCTCATCTTCTGATAAGGCTTTACGTAGCTTAGTACCTGATACCTTAACGTGTTCACTTGCATCATGCGGGCAAGTCTTGTCTGATGCCATCGCATTACAAGCATTACACCAAAAGGTCCAGCCAATTTTTAACGGCTGAGTGATAAGGTCGTCTTTACCAACATATTCAAAGATAGTCTGCGCATCAAAGGCACCGTAATAATCGCCGACACCAGCGTGGTCACGACCAACAATCAGATGGCTACAACCGTAGTTTTGACGGAATACTGCATGCAGTAGCGCCTCACGCGGACCGGCATAACGCATGTCTAGCGGATAGCCTGCTTGGATCACGGTATCAGCTCTGAAATAATTATCAATCAAGGTCTTAATGGCTTCTTGGCGTACCTCAGCTGGGATATCTCCTGGTTTTAATGCGCCGAGTAGCGAATGAATCAGTACGCCATCACAAATCTCGATCGCAATCTTGGCCAGATATTCGTGTGAGCGGTGCATAGGGTTACGCGTTTGGAAGGCGGCGACTGTTTTCCAGCCTTTGGCATCCAATATCTCGCGCGTCTCAGCTGGCGTTTTATAAATCTCTGGGTATAAGGCGGGGAACTCGCCTTCGCTTAGTACTTCGACGCGACCTGCGATGTTGACTTCGCCTTGGTTCAGGACTTGCTGCACGCCCGGATGTTCAGGATCAGTTGTGGTAAAGACTTGCTGGCACTCATGGTCTTTGTCGATATCATAAGTTTCTTCGACAGTAATGATGCCCATCATTTCCCCATCATCCGCGACCAAAGCCACTTTATCACCTTGGCTCAAAGTATCGGTCAGTGCTCTTGGAGCAGATAAAGTAATGGGGATTGGCCAAAACAAGCCAGCATTCTCACCACTTTGCAGACGCATGTTGTCAACAACGCCTTGCCAATCGGCTTGATTCATAAAGCCATTTAGCGGGGTGAAGCCACCAATACCAAGCATAATCAAATCACCACGCTCACGTGAGCTTAGCGTGATAGTCGGCAAAGTGCTGGCAAGTTCTAGAGCCTCTTCGCGTGCTTTACCTTTTAATAATAGTGGCTTTAGGGTGTCGCTACCATGAGGGGGTACTAGTTTTGAGGCTGCTTGATTGGGGACTGAAGATGTCATATTAATTTAAAACCTTAATGATGAGTGAGAAAGCTGAGTAAATGGGTTATAAATAGAATACGCATAGGCTACCGAATTTTCGTTATGAAAATTTATGCTGACTTTGGATATGGATATGACTTATAGGAATTTATGTTTTAACGCTATAGCTTATATGATGTGACGCTAAGCTAAACTAAACTGTCACTGAGCAGTTTTTAAGCTATCATATACGTCTATCATTATTGAGATTACGTCATGTACCAATATAATTATGCTGACCAAACCTTGGTAGAAGAACGAGTCGCCCAATTTCGCGACCAAACCGAACGGTTTTTGGCAGGCGAGCTGCCAGAAGAGCAATTTTTGCCGCTGCGTTTGCAGAACGGTCTTTATATCCAGCGTTATGCGCCGATGTTGCGTATTGCGGTTCCATATGGCTTGCTGGCAACCTATCAATTGCGTAAGCTCGCCGAGATTACTCGCAAATATGACAGAGGTTACGGACACTTTACCACTCGTACCAATATGCAGCTGAACTGGCCAAAACTTGAAGAAGTGCCAGATATTTTGGCGGAGCTGGCATCGGTACAGATGCATGCCATTCAGACTTCGGGCAACTGTATCCGTAATACCACCACTGACCCTTACGCCGGTATTCATAAAGAAGAGATTGCCGATCCACGTCCTTATTGTGAGATTATTCGCCAGTGGTCAACCTTTCATCCTGAGTTTGCATTTTTACCGCGCAAATTTAAGATTGCCGTCATTGGTACCGCCAATGATCGGGCAGCGACGCAGGTGCATGATATCGGACTGCATTTAAAAGCCAATGAAGAAGGCGAGCTTGGATTTGAGGTGATTGTTGGTGGCGGGCTTGGACGTACGCCAGTGATTGGCAAAACCATTAATAAATTTTTACCACGCCATCATTTACTCAGCTATTTAGATGCGATTTTGCGCGTCTATAATCTGCATGGTCGCCGCGATAATAAATTCAAAGCGCGTATCAAAATATTAGTCGAGAGCATGGGTGGTCCTGCCTTTGCTAAACTGGTCGACGCTGAATGGGAAGCACACACCAAAGATGGCTCATTAACTCTAACCGATGCCAGCTTTGACAAAGCCAGTAGTTATTTTACCGAACCTGATTATCTAAGCTTTGATGCGCTCCAAGTACAGTCGGACTTGCAGCAGCAATTAAACGCTGATAAAGACTTTGCCAATTGGTATAACCAAAATACGGTCGCCCATAAAATCGCAGGTTATCGCGCCGTGGTGATTTCGTTAAAAGCAGGGTTGGTCAATGGTAAGTACGTGCCTTCAGGTGATATCAGTGAGTCGCAAATGGACGCCCTCGCCGACCTCGCTGATGAACATAGCTTTGGTGAATTGCGTGGTACTTATCAGCAAAATCTGGTTTTCGCTGATGTACAAACCAACCGCTTATACGAGCTATGGCAACAGTTGGTTGCGCTACATTTGGCCCGTCCAAATATCAATACCCTCACCGATATGATCGTCTGCCCAGGCTGGGACTTTTGCTCGCTCGCCAATGCCACAACCCACAATATCGCTGAACAAATCGAAAAGCAATTTGATGATCTCGACTATCTTTATGATTTGGGTGAAATCCGCCTCAATATGTCTGGCTGTATGAATGCCTGTGCGCATCATCATACCGGCGATATCGGTATCCTTGGTGTCGATAAAAAAGGCGAATACTGGTATCAAATCAGCCTCGGCGGAAACTCTAGTAACGACGCCAAAATCGGCAAGATATTGGGTAAAGCGGTGCCATCTGATGATGTCGCGACGACGATACAAAAGATAGTAGACGTCTATCTAGAGCAACGCGTGGCTAATGAGAATGAGGTAGAAGGCTTTGGTGAGCTGATCAATCGTATTGGCCTTGCACCCTTTAAGGAGAAGGTCTATGGGTAATCATCATCTTTTCAATAGCGAGGCTGTGGACATCAGTCAAAACGATACTTGGCATGTACTGACGACTAACGATCTACCAGATGGTATCGCACTGACCCACATATCATTGCTCGAAATTTTACAAAAGCAAGAAAAGCTCGATGTGCTCTTACCGCTTAGCGATTTATTGGATACTAAGGGCAATATTGCTGGCGGTCTATTGCAAGAGGTGTATGAATTACTCGCTCAACATGCCAGCAATCTTGGTGTCTGGGTGACATCGAATAGCGATACGGAAGTGCTAACTCGCATACCAGAGTTTTTATTGCAGCAAGATTTAATTGTGATTAATGTGCCAGTGTTCACCGATGGACGCGGCTTTAGCTTTGCCCAGACCCTACGCCAGATCGGTTACCAAGGCGAGATTCGTATGGCTGGCAAGTTTGGGCGTGACCAAATTGCCTACCTACTACGTGCGGGCGCGGACAGTTTTATGATAAGCGAGCATGACCTACAGTCCATCTCCGACATCAGCCAAGCATTTAACGCGCTGGCTAGCAGTTATGACGGTCGCAACGCCGCCGACTTACCGATGTTTGCGGACGCCTAGTTTGTATTATTTCAATTTAAATTATGACAGCAACGACCTATTTTTGTAGGCTGGGTTTTTAACCCAGCATTTTACTTTTATAAATTTTCACAGCTGGGTTAAAAACCCAGCCTACGATTACTATTAAATACTTAATTTTTTTATCATCTTTAACTTTATGCATTTAAATTATTAACCACCATTAAGGAACATATTATGAGTCAATTACACCCAGATCTAGACCTTGATCAAGCCAACCAAGCGCTACAAGGAAAATCACCAGAGCAAATCGTTGAATGGGCACTCAGTCAGGCTAAAAACCCTATCATTACCACCAACTTCCGCCCTTACGAGTCGGCTATCTTGCATTTAGTTGCCAAGCAACGTCCTGATATCACCGTATTATGGGTAGATTCTGGTTATAACACGGACGCCACTTATCGTTTTGCTAATAAAGTGATCAAAGACTTAGATCTTAATGTCGTTACCTATATCCCTAAGCAAACGGCGGCGCATCGTGATGCCACGATGAATGGCATCCCAGGGATTGATAACCCACAGCATGATGAATTTACAGAACAAGTGAAACTTGAGCCATTCCGCCGTGCACTAGATGAGCTAAAGCCTGACGTTTGGTTCAACGCCATTCGTAAAGATCAAACCGAATTCCGCCAAGGTCTTGATGTACTTAGCCTATCAAAAGATGGCGTGCTAAAAGTAGCGCCTTTATTTGAGAAAACAGATGCAGATCTAGATGTGTATCTTGATGAGCATACCTTACCTAACGAGCATGACTACTTTGATCCAACGAAAGTAGAAGAAAGCCGTGAGTGTGGTTTGCATACGCAGTTGTAGTTTAACGATTTGTAGCTGTTAAAAAATAAAAAGCCCTTTCTTAAATTTAAGAGAGGGCTTTTTATTTTTATAGTCGATTCAATTTAGAGAAATGAGTACACACTGGTTATTGTTGCTATTAAAGGATCTCCAACACGAAGCATCAAGTTCTTGTCGAATTAAATCCCACAAACTTTGAGCATATAGTTCAATCTCTACAGGGCACGCCCTATATCAAACTAACTGCCAACTCCCTTTGGTATCCCTTTTGCCCATGACTGCCAAAACCAATACTAAGCTTAATATAAGCAATAAATACCAAGAGCCAAGCTTACCCCAACCCACCATATGCCATACATTTTCTTGTGACGGATAACGCCAAATATTGGCAAAAGTAGCAATATTCTCTGCTAACCAAACCAGAAAAGCTAGAAACAACAGTAATGGTAAAAATGGACATTGATATTGCTTGGCATCACACAGTTGCAAATTATTTTTGTGATTAATTTGAAAAAACAGTCTGGTTTTCCAAAACAAAATGATCGAAGCGATGAATAATATATTGCGAATATCAGGGGCAAAAAATTTAGTAAAGAAGTTGGCATAAGACAAAATAACTAATAAACTCACCCATAGTAAACTTGGCAAATAGGTAAAGGATGCATTAAACAGCCTTAAGCCACGCGCTAAAAAACTGCCCACTGCCGAATACATAAAACCAGCAAAAAGCGGCACATTGGCAATTCTAAAAATTGCTTGCTCGGGATAATACCAAGAACCAATTTTGGGATGGGTTAAAAACAGCTCCATTGCCATGGCCATAATATGGAAAATAGCAATGACCCATACCTCACGCGGGGTTTCTAATTTGAAGTAAACCAAAAAAACTTGAATAATTAAAGCATATGCCAACAACACATCGTAGCGATAGATGCCAGCAATTGACCAACTCATTTGATGAGTCAGCACAAAAGCCAACAATAAAAGAATACCAAATATAGCAGACGCAAAACTCAGCGCGCCGCCACGTAAAATAATTTTCAACACCTTAAGTGAGTAATACAATCATATCGACTACCGATTCGCGTGAAAGAATTCATTGCTTTATTCATGTACGGTTTCAATATCAATAAATATACCAGCATGCTCAGGATCAACCTACTGAGTAATTCCATAAACTCCCTCACGATAGCTTCTTATTTAAAGCATTAGTGGCCGCCGAACTATAGCAAATTGGTCGCTGAATAGGTAATTTTGCGTTATTTATAGATATCACTATTTGTATCAAACGCTCAATTCAATCGATTGTTATCTAAACGGGCTAAAAATAGCTACATTATTATACTTATTCGCTTTATTTTTCCGATCCTGTATTTCATACCTCACCTATTCCACATTCATTCAAAAACTACCGTTATCATATCAAAAACGAATATACTAATGCCAATACACTAAGTGAGACACAAAGCCTGATACCTCATAATGGTCACATACCTTATTAAATTGAATAACTGGTGAAGATATGAACACCTTTCCACTATTTTTTAAATTAGAAGATCGCAAAGTGCTGATCGTCGGCGGCGGCGATGTGGCGCTACGTAAGGCTGACTTGCTCAGCCGCGCTGGTGCGTGTATCACTGTCCTTTCACCAAGTATCAGTGCTGAGATACAAGCTTTACTATCAGATAGCAAGCACCAACTTATCTATGATAATTATAATAAAACCTATATGACAGGCGCGCGCGTTATCATTGCCGCGACCGATGACGAGATACTTAACCATCAAGTCCACGCTGATGCCAGCGAGCTTAATATTCCGGTAAATGTGGTCGATACCCCACCTTTATGTGATTTTATTTTCCCCGCCATCGTCGACCGCAATCCTATCGTGATTGGTATCTCGTCCAATGGCAAAGCGCCGGTGCTGGCACGTCTATTACGGGCGCGGCTTGAAACTTTGATTCCGCAAGGCTATGGAAAATTGGCCAAACTAGCAGGCGACTTCCGTACTGAGGTAAAAAGCAAGATTCCAACCTTAACGGGTCGTCGGCAGTTTTGGGAGCGCGCTTTTGAAGGCAAAGTCAGCGAGTTGATGTTTGCGGGCAATGAAAGCCAAGCCGCCGCGCAACTACAAGCCGACTTGGATGAGACAGCCGCCAAAATTGAACTTGATAAAACGAGCCGCGCAGACACGCAACCATTACAAACAGAGTCTTCGTCTGTATCAATCACCGCTACAATAGATCAGCCACAACACCCGGCTGCAGCGCCTGAGCAAACGCCTGTCGGTGAAGTGTACATCGTCGGTGCAGGCCCCGGTGATCCAGAGCTGCTCACGTTTAAAGCGCTGCGCTTAATGCAGCAAGCCGATATTGTCTACTACGATGCGCTAGTATCACCGCAAGTATTGGACTTATGCCGCCGTGATGCTGATAAAGTATTTGTCGGTAAAAAACGCAGCAATCATGCTGTCGCCCAACTTGGTATCAATGAGCTGTTGGTCAATAGTGCAAAAGAAGGTCGCCGTGTGGTCCGTCTAAAAGGCGGTGACCCCTTTATCTTTGGACGTGGCGGCGAAGAGATTGAAAGTCTGCGTGCGCACGGCGTACCCTATCAAGTTGTCCCCGGTATCACCGCTGCCAATGCCGCTGCAAGTTACGCGGGTATTCCACTCACCCATCGCGATCACTCGCAATCCGTGCGTTTTGTCACTGGCTTCTTAAAGGCTGGCACGCCCAATAGCAACTTTAAGAGCTTTTTAAATACTGACGAAACCGTGGTGTTTTATATGGGTCTGCATTCGTTGGCACGTTTGACTGAAGGCTTAATCGAAGCTGGTCGTAGTAGCGACACCCCAATCGCTATCATCTCTAATGCCAGTATGCCAAATCAGCAAGTATTGACTGGTACGCTTGAGACTATTGTCGCTCAGCAAGTAGAAGCGCAGCTACCGACACCTGCCTTACTTATCATGGGTGATGTGGTCGCCCTACATCATGATCTGGCTTGGTACAACCTGCAAAATCAGCAGCACAGTCAAAATGTTAGCAATACCGATGATAATTGGTTGCGTGGCGGTACAGCTGCTACACCAAAAGAAGGACATGCTGATACTAACCAACAGGCTCATGCATTATCAATGGTGGCTAATCTGGCAGCAGCTGATAATGGTTGGGAGCAATTGGTGATTGATTAGTTAATAGCTATGAAAAAAATATCAATTGTATTATTTACCGTTGCATCTGCTTTTTCAGTCTTTGCTTCAATTAAATGAACAAATACAGTTGGATGTCATAACTCCAAATCTAGATTTCTAAAAAAAAGAATCATTGAGCTTCGGCCTAATGGTTCTTTTTTATTCCAAATAGGTACTAAATACTAAATAGCTACTAAGCCAATGCTTACTTTAAACCAGACACTAACAGAGAAAACCAAAGCAAATCTTGCTAGAATGACTACTTTCTACTAAATATCCTAAAGCTCAACTATGTCCACACTTGCCGATACCAAGTCTATGCCTATGAAATTTTTAACAGTCCTCCACACTTCAGATTGGCATTTAGGACGCAGGCTTTATGGTCGTATGCGTTATGATGAATTTGAAGCGTTTTTAAGTTGGCTACAAGATACCATTAGCGCGCAAAAAGTCGATGTCCTTATCGTCGCCGGTGATATCTTTGATACCATGACGCCGAGTAACAGAGCGCAGGCGCTATATTATGAATTTTTGGGCAAAGTTTCAAAATCATGTTGCCAGCATATCGTTATCGTCGCGGGCAACCATGACTCCCCTACTTTTTTGGACGCACCAAGCAATGTCTTAAAATTCTTAAACGTTCATGTCATTGGCACCGCTTGTGAAGACTTAAAAGATGAGGTCTTGGTGTTAGACGATGCAGACGGTACACCGCATTGCATCATCGCCGCAATCCCTTATCTGCGTGACCGTGATGTCCGTAGCAGCAGCGCTGGCGAGTCCGCGGATAGTAAAGATGCCAATGTCATCAAAGGCATTCGTGCCCATTATGATGAAGTCGCCAGCATTGCTAAAGCGAAGCAAACAGAGCAAACAGAATTAGCCGAAGCAAACCAGCGTCACATTCCTATCATCGCTACAGGGCATCTATTCGCAGCGGGTGGCACCACTACTGAAGACGATGGTGTGCGTGAGCTTTATGTCGGCTCACTCGGCAAAATCTCTGCTGATATGTTCGATGAAGGCTTTGATTATGTGGCACTTGGGCATTTGCACGTACCGCAGCGCGTCGGCGGCTGTGAGCATATCCGCTATTCAGGCTCGCCTATTGCGATGGGCTTTGGTGAGGCCAAGCAACAAAAGCAAGTATTGCTGGTACAGTTTGGCGCAGTAGAAAATGATTTTAGCAATCAAAAAGCAGCGTCAAATAGTACATCTGAAAGCAATATGCCTAAGCTTACTAATACAGTGACTAAGATTGAACAATCGGTAGAAAAAGCCGCTAAAAAAGTAGCAAGTCGGTCAACTGGTTTTATAGATGACTTGTTTGACTTTGATGACTCAGTAGAAAGTGATGTAAAGGAAGAAAGCACGGTTGAAGAAGGTTTAACTCAAACAGGTGCTAAGTTAGCATATCAACTGCTGCATGATGATGAGTCACGTCAGATGCAAGTGGTTTCCCTACCCATTCCAAAATTCCAAAAATTGGCGCAAATCTCAGGTGATCTGGAGTCTATTAATAAGACTATCGATAAAACCATTCAAGCTCTTGATGCAACAGAATCTGTTTGGCTTGAAATTATTTATACGGGTGATGACGTGGTCAGTGAGTTGCGTGAGCATATTCAGGCGATGGTAGATGGTTTGCCGTGTGAAGTATTAAAAATTAAAAACACGCGCACCTATAATAAAGTTTTGAACCAACAGCAAATCTCTGAGACCCTACAAGATTTAAATGAGGAAGAAGTATTTGAGCGCTGCTTAATTGCTCACAATATTCCTGATGAGCAAAAATCATCCTTACGTGACGCCTATGATCAAATCGTTTATAACCTGCGTCATGAAGATACTCAGGCCGAATAATAGCAGCGCATTTTGGATGCCAGCCAACAACTTCTTCACTTTTCATCACTGTTCTCTTTATAACTGTTCTATATAAAAATAAGACCTACCCATGCGACTGATTGAACTACGACTTAAAAATTTGAACTCCCTAAAAGGCGAATGGCACATTGATTTTAGTGATCCGGCTTTTCTGAATGAAGGGATTTTTGCCATTACTGGGCAGACGGGCGCTGGCAAGACCACCATCTTGGATGCGATTTGCTTAGCACTATATAGTCAAACGCCAAGATTGGGTGATATTACCGGCTCAACGAACGAAATCATGACCCAAGGTACGGGGGAATGCTCGGCAGAAGTTATCATCGAGATAGATTCCAAACGCTATCAATGCTACTGGTACCAGCATCGCGCCCACAAAAAAGCCAAGGGCAACTTATTACCGATTAAGCATGAGATTAGTGAGGTCAAAACCGGCAAGATTTTAGAAGAGAAAAAATCTAAGACTTCCGCCTACATTCAAGACCTCATCGGCATGGATTTTAACCAATTTACCCGCTCTATCATGCTCGCACAGGGCAGTTTTGCCGCGTTTTTAAAGTCTGATATCGGCGATAGAGCCGCCATTTTAGAGAAAATAACGGGCACTGCTATCTATGCCAAGATATCGTTAAACGTCCATGAAAAGAAACGCTTTGAGGAAGACGTGCTTGGTAAGCTACAAGCGGGCGTTAGTAGCCTATCGTTATTAAGTTTTGAAGATGAAAAGTTACTGGTAGCAGAGCTACAGACCCTTAATCAACAGCAAAGCAAGCAGCGACAAACTTTCAAAACCCTGAGCGAGCAGCTGCAGTGGCTGGATAATGTACAGCAGCTACAGCAAAATATATTAACTTATCAAAATGATTTTGCAGCGGCACAGCAGGCTCAGCAAGCCTTTACTCCAGAAGCGCAGCGCCTAGATATTGCTAATAAAGCCTTGGAGATTGATAGTCAATTTCGAGAGCTTAGCTATAGCCGAGAGTCGGTCAAGAGGTTGGGTTTCGAGCAGCAAGATTTGCTTAATAAGATTCCAACACAGCAAGCAGCGCTGGCACAAGCCACGACCCATGTAAACGATGTCAATACCATTGAAAAGCAAGCCACGGACAATCTGCAGACCACCTTACCTATCATTGCAAAAACGCGCGAGTTGGATGCTGAAATAAAACAGCAATCCCATTCTTTGGAAGATGACAATCAACGTAAAGACGTCTTAGTCAATAATACGCAACGATTACGCCAAGAAATAGCCAGCCACAAACAAACAGAACAAGAGACCAAAGCTCAGCTTAGCAGTATAGAAAAATATTTTAGCGATTATGAAGAGCTAAACGATCTCGATACAGATATGGCGACCTTTGATAGCAGCTGTCGCCGATTAGTGGTGCTGCTGGAAGATAATGTCAGCTTAGCGGCGGATAAACTTGCGCATGACAACCAATCAAGCAAGCTACAAGCTCATTTCGATAAGCTCTCTAAGCAGCAAGATGCTGATAAGTTGTTAATAACTGA
Organism: Psychrobacter sp. Sarcosine-3u-12; assembly: GCF_002836005.1. Taxonomy (NCBI): domain Bacteria; kingdom Pseudomonadati; phylum Pseudomonadota; class Gammaproteobacteria; order Moraxellales; family Moraxellaceae; genus Psychrobacter; species Psychrobacter sp. Sarcosine-3u-12. Next base: position 15,398 of record NZ_PJBY01000097.1, on the reverse strand, counting down.
GCAACGCGAGCAATTGGTCAGCGTACAACAGCAGCAAGCAATACTCATCGAAAAACAGTCGCTTGCGAGTATGCGCTTCGAGCAAGAGCAAGTGGATCAGATCAACAATCATATTGCGCAAGCCAGCTTTAAATTACAGCAGATGTCTGAACTTGCTCGCCAAATCAAAAAGACTAACCTCTCGCTGCCCACGCTAAACGAGGAATTAACGACCTTAGAAGAACTCATTGCTAGTCGTCAGTCAGATATTCAAGATGCTAAGCTCAAGAGGCAAGAAAAGCAAGAACATCTGAATTTACTACAAAAGGTCGCTAAGCTTGAAGACTACATAGCAGAGCTAGAAGATGGGTCGCCCTGCCCGTTATGCGGCGCGCATGAGCATCCTTATGGTAAGCATCATCCGTTATTAGACAGTAATAATATCGATGACAATGCCAAGCAAAACCAGTCGTCCACAATAAAACAGACTAAGACGCAACAAACTCAGCAGCAAATAGCTGAACTAGAAACCATTATTGATAACCTTGAGCAGGCTTTATCAACATACAATATCGAATATGCTACAAAGAAAGAAACGCTTAACAACCAGCAACAACAGCTAGCCCCACTACAGCAGAAATCCGAAATATTATATGGCGATATTCAGTCTTACCTATCTTCACTATTTGAGACTAAGAACGATTACTCTGAAGCAATCGCAGCAATTATCAATCCTCTTACTCAGATAAACGATGATATTAATGCGACCATCACGAATATAGATCATAGCTTATCCTTATTAGACACCACCAAACATGATCTGACTGAACATAAACAGTCTCTTAAAATTATAGTGGTCGAATATGACAACTTAACTGAGAGTGCGGCAAAGCTCAGTACTGCCATCGAAACCGACGAAAAACAGCAACAAACAGTTAGTCACGATATTAATAATCTAACAACTGACATCAAGCTTAACTCACAAAAGATTGATGGGATAAAAGATAAGATTGCCGCTAATTTCTCGGAGTTGGCACCCCTGATGACCACCGTTTCATCTCTAACGCATAAATACCCAGCGGATAAATATAAAGAACACTTAAACTCAACTATAGCGCTCAATGCGGCAGACTTATCTAATGCACTTAAGCAATTGGGTAATAGTTTTGATGAGCAAACGGTAATAGACAGCGCAGATTATGACCGTCATATTGAAAAACTGCGTCAACAGCGCAGCGCTTTAAACCAGTTAAAACGACAATTTAATGAGCAGAAAAACCGCCAGCAGCAGCTAACCAATAGCTTAAGCAGTTTGACCGCGCAGATTGAAACCAAGCAAGCACAGCTTAGCAATGATGAAGCAGCGCTCAAAGAGTTAGAGAACTTAGTTGCTCATAAAACCAATGCTATCGAACAATTAAAGCAAGATAGAAAAGAGATTTTTGCAGATAAAAATACAGACAATGAAGAAAATCAATTACGCCGTGCGGTTGATGAGGCTAAAGCCAAGCAAGTAGTAGCACAAAGGCAGCTAGACACTGTACAGCAGACTCTAGAGCAATTAACAGCTAGAGAACAACAGCTAGACACAGAGCTACAGGCGGCGATGTCTATACTGAATACGCAGCAAAGCGGATTTACTAACTTGCTCGCAGAATCACAGTTCGTAGATGAAGCTGCTTTTGTGAGTGCCCGCCTGCCTAAAGAAGAGCGTGAGTCACTACAGACACGTAAATTAGCGATTGATAATGCATTGCATCAAGCTAAATTACAGTTGGATAGCACCCAGCAAGCGTTAGAGCAAAAACTTGCCAATCCTATGACGGATGAAGACCGAGAAATACTTGCTGGCCAGCACCATCAAATACAAATAGATATTGATGAGTTAAGTCAAAAAATCGGTGCGATTGACCAAAAACTTAAGGATAACGACAGTCAAAAAGGCCAACAAGCGGCACAGCTCATTGCTATCAATGAGCAAAAACAAAAGCTACAAGTTTGGCAACAGCTACATACGCTCATTGGTTCCGCTGATGGCAAGAAATACCGTACCTTTGCCCAAGGCTTAACGTTTGAGGTCATGATTAGTCATGCAAATACGCAATTGCAAAAAATGAGTGACCGCTATTTACTCATTCATGATGACAGCAATCCGCTTGAGCTTAACGTCATCGACAACTATCAAGGCGGTGATATTCGTAGTACCAAAAACCTCTCTGGCGGTGAAGGTTTTATTATCAGCCTGGCCTTAGCGCTTGGGCTATCACAAATGGCCAGTCATAACATCCGCGTCGACTCGCTATTTTTGGACGAAGGTTTTGGCACGCTTGATGAAGAGTCGCTTGATATTGCGCTCGACACCTTAACCAGCTTGCAGCAAGAAGGTAAACTTATTGGCATTATCTCGCACGTACAGGCGTTAAAAGATCGTATCCTAACCCAAATTAAGGTCGAAAAACTCTCTGGCGGCTTTAGCCAAATCAGCGGTCAAGGCTGTCGCCGAGTTACCAATGTTACCGACGAAAAAGCCTCGTAAATTAAGACAGCAGTTAAGGCAGTTAATAAAAATTATGACAATAAGGCAATAAAAAACCACCGTCAATTAATAACGGTGGTTTTTTTGAAAAGACGTTTATCTTGTTATTTATTTCATGACTCTTTACTTAGTCACTTGCTCACTTTCACTCATTTAGTCACTAGGCCGCTCAGCTCACTCATAAGGACAGAGAGCGTTGACAAGCTAATAGCACTTTCATCATTGCTATCGAGCTTATGCATCTCCGTCGTTACCCCTTCAAGATGGTCTTTATGACGCGCTTTCCATTCGCTAAATGCCTGCTGTGCATCTGGCTTGGACAATATGGCGTCCATTAACAGACGCAGACTACGTGACAGCTCATTCACTAAGGCATGACGGGCACGGCGATCCCAATAGTCTTGCTGTGGTAAGTTGGCGATATTATCCATCATCCAATCTAGCTGCAAGACATGGTAGGCCTCGAAGTATAAGGTCGCAATCTCATCGACAGGACGCTCATATTGCTCGGCAAGGCGCGCTGCATCTAACGCATCAACATGATAAGGCAGCATAGCAAACAAGGTAGCATCCGTATCGGATAGCTCTTTTTCCACCAAGCTATGGGTGTCTGCCTCTAAGTACTCGGAAAATTGCTGCTCAATAAAACCGCCTGATTTGGTTAGTTTCTCAACACTTTCACTAAAGCGGCTAATCATATCTGCCACTTGCAAGTTTTGCCCAAAGGCATTGATGAACCACACCACACCGCGCTCGAGAGCATCACGTAGACGCAGCTCGAGGTTCAATAACAGCGTCGCATCGACTTTATTATCTAACGACTCAAGCGTGTTCCAAGCTTTTGCCACATTGAAGACATCACGGCTAATCGCATAACCACGAATAATAGTCGCTAGAGACTGATCGGTTTCTTCATAGAGACGGAACAGTGCCTCGATACCCAAACGGTTGACCACACTATTGGTCAGATAGGTACTGATAATCTCACGATGCAGACGATGTTCAGTCATCTCATCAAAGAAACGCGTAGCCAGCTCGTCTGGGAAGTACTTACGCAGCTCATTGATAAAGTATGGATCATCTGGCAAGTCCGATAGCAACAAGTTGTCATAAACCCACATTTTGCCATAGGCCATGACCACCGCCAGTTCAGGATTGGTCAGACCGGTATCCGCTTTTTGACGTTTGGCGATCTCTTCGTCTGCTGGCAAGTATTCAATGGCACGATCAAGACGACCTTCGCTTTCTAGCATTTGGATAAAACGCTGGTGATCGCTTAGGTTAGCAGCGGCGCGGATATGGCTAAGCTCAATTGCTTGTGGTTGTAGATAGTTTTGGCGCAACACCAGCTCTGCAACAGTATCGGTCATACTTTCTAGCAGCTCGTTACGCTGCTTCAGGGTCATGTCACCTTGCTCAACGACTTTGCCGAGTAAGATTTTGATATTGACTTCATGATCTGAGCAGTTCACGCCGCCTGAGTTATCGATGGCATCGGTATAAATACGTCCGCCCGTCTGTGCGTATTCAATACGCCCTTGCTGGGTAAAGCCCAAGTTCCCCCCTTCACCGACGACGGCTGTACGCAGCTCGTTACCATTGACGCGGACTGCATCATTGGCACGGTCACCGACATCAGCATGGCTTTCATTTTCGCTTTTCACGTAAGTACCGATACCACCGTTCCAGATGAGATCCACTGGCGACTTCATTAGTGCACTAATAAGCTCATTAGGGGCCAAGTTGTCTTCGCTAATATCGAAAATCTCTTTCATCTCAGCGCTAATAGCGATGCTTTTGTCCGTGCGTGAGAACACCCCACCACCTTGACTAATGAGCGACTTTTCGTAATCGTCCCACGTCGAGCGCGGCGTTTCATACAAGCGTTCCCGCTCGGCATAAGACGCAGCAGTATCTGGATTGGGATCGATAAAGATGTGAAGATGGTTAAAGGCTGCGACCAGCTTGGTATGGGTCGATCTCAGCATACCATTACCAAATACATCACCACTCATGTCACCAATACCGACGACAGTAAAGTCATCACGGTTTTGAATGTCCATACCGCGCATACGGAAGTGACGTTTGACTGACTCCCAACCACCGCGGGCTGTGATACCCATGGCCTTATGGTCATAACCGACTGAGCCACCGGAGGCAAAGGCGTCATCAAGCCAAAAGTTGTATTCGGCAGCTAAGGCATTGGCTATATCGGAGAAGCTTGCCGTGCCTTTATCAGCGGCAACGACCAAATACGGGTCGTCTTCGTCATGACGCACGGTATCGGCTGGCGGGACAATTTTTCCATCAACGATATTGTCAGTGATATCGAGCATACCGCGTAGGAATGTCTGATAACAAGCAATCCCTTCAGCTTGGAACGCTTCGCGACCATCTGCCATCGACTTGGTCTTAACGATAAAGCCGCCTTTTGAGCCAACCGGTACGATAACTGCGTTTTTGACCATTTGCGCTTTGACCAGACCCAGTACTTCAGTACGGAAATCTTCCATACGATCTGACCAACGCAAGCCACCACGGGCAACTTTACCACCGCGTAGATGCACGGCTTCAACGCGTGGTGAATAGACAAATATCTCAAACATCGGCTTCGGTTTTGGCAAGTTTGGAATATCTGCAGCTAAGAACTTAAACGACAGACGGTCTTTACGTGCGCCTTCACTATCCGTTTGATAGAAGTTGGTACGCACCATGGCATTGATTAGGTCTAAATACCAACGCAAGATACGATCTTCATCCAAGCTATCAACGTCTATCAAGGCGGCGGTGATTTGCTCTTGAATTTTCGTAGTTTTTTCTGTGCGCGCCTCTTCACTATACTTAGGATTCATACGTGCATCGAACAAGCTGCTTAGTGCCACGCTAATGTCGTTGTTTTTTACCACCGTTTGCTGAATATAAGCACTAGAGAATGGCGCGCGGGCTTGCATCATATAGCGGGACAAGGCACGGAGTACGACCACATCATAAGTGTCTAGTTTGGTGATTAATACCAGCTCGTTAAAGGAATCACTCTCAACACGTCCCGCCCAAATCTGCTTGAGACTGTCTTCAAATTGATTACGCACCACTTGCATATCAACCGTATCGACATGCTCCAAGGTCAGTTCATACTCTTGCATCCAGATAGGCAGCTCAGGTAAGTCAAACTCATAGGTTTGCGCAGAAATCACTGAAACACCAAAGTTCTCTAATATTGGCAAGACTTTGGACAAAATAACGGGTTGCTCACGTCCATACAGCTTAAGATGCAGCTGATTGCTTGCGTCACCGGTTGACTGATATAGGTGCCAAATCATTGGCTGCTCATCGGTCAATCCTGATAAGCGTTTAACATCTTCGACAGCCGTACGGGTATCAAAGCGCTCTTGGTAAGCGGCAGGTATGTAGTTGAAGAAACGACGATTAAGTGCATTGGCTTGTTGCTCACCGACATTGTCGAGTAACATTTTTTGATAGTGGTCGCCCCATGATTGCATGAGTGCCGACAGCTTTTCTTCTAAAGCGGCTGTATTCACATCATTAACTTGACCGGGCACAGTACGTACGTGGACATGCACACGGGCGTGGGCAGATTCATTAAATTCAGTGGTAAAGCCAGATGAGGTGCCACCATACGCGTCTTTCAAGACATTTTGCACTTTGATGCGCAGTTCAGTGTTGAATTTATCGCGGGGAATATAGACCAAGCAAGAAACAAAACGCTGATAATGGTCGATACGACTGAATAAGCGCAGGCTCTTTTTGTCTTGTAATTGACTGATACCAGAGACAATCGGATAAAGCTCTTCGACGCTGGCTTGAAACAAATCATCACGCGGTAAAGTATTAATGACGTGCATCATCTTATGATGTGCATGACCATCACGCGGTAAGTCTGCCATTGCCATGATTTTATTGGCTTTTTCACGCAGTAATGGTATCTGTTGGACAGTAAGTTGATAAGCTTGCGACGTCAGTAAACCAATAAATCGATATTCACCGACCAGTTTGCCATTGTCATCAAACTTATGAATACCTAAGAAGTCCATATATACAGAACGATGTATAGGTGAGACACGGCTCGATTTGGATAACATCAATACTCGCGGCTCGGTCAACAGCTGCTTTAACACTTTTGGCAATTGGCTAAAGCTTTCTGACAAAGTGTCTTCTGCGGCACCGTGTAGCAAACCAAGACCGCTATTGCCAATGGCAAATAAATCCAAATCTGCGTTCTTAGAATTGGTAGCGTCGCTGTTGACATCCATTATGCTATCGCCTTCTAAGCGATATTCACGGTAGCCTAAGAAGATAAAATGATCGTCCAATATCCAATCTAAGAACGCTTGAATCTCTTGCTGCGAATAGAATACTTCTGGCAATGGTTTTTTTGACAGCTCCGACTGGATGTCCGTTAGCTTCTCGCGCATTTGTTTCCAGTCACCAACGACGGTATCGAGCGTATCCACTTTTGCCAACAACAGTTGCTGTAATGCGGCCAACTCTTCGTTGTCTTGATAGGCAATTTCACAATGAATCATAGATAAGTGCGACGTCGCGCTTTCATGAGCACCTTCAATATGAGCAATGTTGCCGTCATCATCGCGTTCAACACTGATAATAATGTTATAAGTGCGATGCACGTCGATACCTTGAGCCTCAAGACTCATCAAAATAGTATCTACTAAAAATGGTCTGTCGTACGCCACTATTTGTATGACCGTGTGCGAGCTGTGGAAATGCTGCTCTTCTGCTTTTGGGTTCAAAATAGCGAGTTGCGGTTGTTTACCATCATAAGACTTGAGTAGCGTAAAATGATGGAGCGCCATGCCTGCTAAGTCAGTATTGCTGATAGCCTCTGCCGTCTCTTGATGCAGGGGCTGATAATAACTATGAATAAAATGATCAAATAGTGATTTGTCATTTTGTACATAATTGGTGGCAATATCGCTTATCTGGCTGATGCGCTCTTTTGCGATACTTAGGGAGTTTGGCATGTCCTTTGTCCTTTTTATAGGTTTAGTATTTCAAGTGTTTTTCTTTTCAAGTGCTTTTCTTTTCAAGTGCTTTTCTTTGTTAGCACTTAGTTGGTTTCTACTTATTAATCAGTATTAATTATTAGCAAGGTCTGAATGTAATGAATCACCAATATCAGATAGCAGTACATCCATTAACGAGCTTCTAATAAACCATATCGTTCTCTTTGGCATCCTCTGTTGTTTTTTATTGCCTAATGTTTATAAGAGCAAACGGCTGGCTAGATTTAATACCATTAATATATTGAAGTGTAACGCACCTAGGCGCATAGCTAAAGCGTACAACATCATTTCATGAATCAGCAACATGCCGATAACCTTTGCTAATGAGACAACACACCTTAATTATTGATGAATAACGGCTGGCAGGTGGATACTCATGGCAATCAAGGCACTTTTTTTGTTAGAATACGGCTATCTCTCAGAGTGTATGACTAACTCATTATTAACTTTAATGCTAAGGGCAAGACGTATGATGAATATTTTGGTGATTGGCTCAGGTGGTCGTGAACACGCGCTAGCATGGCAATGTGCAAAAGATAACAACGTCCAACACGTCTACGTCGCCCCAGGTAATGCTGGTACTGCCCTTGAACCCAAATGCCAAAACGTTGTTCTCGAGTCTACAGGTAGCGGAACTGATGAACACAATGCTGTCATTGAGTTTTGCCAAAACAACGCCATCGATATGGTCATCGTTGGACCAGAAGCCCCATTGGTGACGGGTATCATCGATGCCTGCCGTGCTGCTGGTATTAAGGCGTGGGGCCCAACGGCATATTGTGCGCAGTTAGAAGGCTCAAAAACCTTTGCCAAAGAATTTATGGCACAGAACAATATTCCGACGGCAGCTTATCAAGGGTTCACAGATACTGACGCTGCCAAAGCTTATATTGATGAGCAAGGCGCGCCCATTGTTATTAAAGCGGATGGTCTGGCTGCTGGTAAAGGCGTCATCGTCGCGGAGACTATCGAACAAGCATATGAAGCAATCGATGATATGCTGGCCGACAATAAGTTTGGCGATGCAGGCAGCCGTGTGGTGATCGAGCAGTTCTTGCAAGGTGAAGAAGCCAGCTTTATCTGTATGATTGATGGTGACAATATATTACCGATGGCGACTAGCCAAGATCATAAACGTGCTTTTGAAGGCGATACAGGTCCCAACACTGGCGGCATGGGTGCTTACTCTCCTGCGCCAGTTGTCACCCAAGATGTCCACGACAAGGTCATGGCACAAGTTATTCAACCAGTGGTCGATGCGATGAATGAGGCCGGTCATCCTTATACTGGATTTTTATATGCAGGACTCATGATTAATGACGCAGGTGACCCTTATGTCATCGAATTCAACTGCCGCTTCGGTGATCCAGAGACACAGCCAATTTTGATGCGCTTGCAATCGTCGATGGTAGATTTGGTCGCTCAAGGGCTGGCAGGCCAGTTACCAAGTGATGCTCAATGGGATACGCGCCCTGCCCTTGGTATCGTTGTTGCCTCAAAAGGCTATCCTGAAACTTCTTCGAAAGGTGATGTGATTGCTGGCTTGCCTGAGCTGGATGCTAACAATAATAGCGCAGTTAAGGTCTTTCACGCAGGCACGGCATTTTCGGATGATAACAATGCTAATGCGCACAACGTTAATGCAGAAATCATCACCAACGGCGGGCGAGTATTATGTGTGACGGCGTTAGCAGATAGTATTGCAGACGCTCAGCAAGCAGCACTGGCAGTGACAGGTGCGATTAGTTTTGATGGGGCACAGTATCGCCGCGATATTGGTCATCATGCCATTGCCCGCGAACAGGCGTAATTCATCATCAGCCATTTAGCAATATTGGATAATTCACTTATCTGGCACGTTTAAACCATCGTTGACGTTATGTATTGTATTGAGTGCCATGTTCTCTAAGTGAGTTATGATTCGACCTAGTACTATACTAGGTCGTATTTTTTGCTACCTTATTAGGGCGTATCATCATTTAGATTAATACGTTAGCTTACAAACTAACTGCTAGCGGTCGGCTAAGGCTTATAAACCCCTGCCCCTTTATATGATACAATTTTGTACCCGTTTGTACCTGCGCGTCGCATCTCTCTTGTATTGTCGGTTTCAAACCCGCACATCAATACCAACCGGATGAATGATTATATTTATGGCAAATGATACGTCTAAACCTTCTAATAATAAGCAATCAATTGACAATCTAAAAACCTCAGGGTTTGAACGTCGAATGTCGATTGCCAAAACTTCTCTAAACATTGGTCGTCGTTGGGCAGGTAACAGCGTGTCTGGTATGTTTTTGAATAAAGAAGCGCGCACGGCACGTAACCAAGCTTTTATGGAAGCGCAGGCAAATTATGTCGCAGAAGAGCTGGGCAAACTAAAAGGCTCCGTGGTCAAAATCGGTCAGATGCTGGCTATTTACGGTGAGCATATATTGCCACCTGAGATAACGCGCGCACTACAAACACTCAATGACGATACCGCTACCCTGTCATGGCCAACCATCGAGCAGACCTTGCGTCAATTATTAGGCGATAGACTCAGCGAGCTCGACGTCGATACTATTCCGATCGGTACGGCTTCTCTCGCCCAAGTTCATCGCGCCACGGTATTAGCCACTGGTGAGCAAGTGGTGTTAAAAATTCAATATCCAGGGGTAGCAGATGCCATCAATTCTGATCTTGCCTTGTTTAAGCGTTTGCTAAAAGTCAGTAATATTGTCCCGCAAACGCGCTCGCTCGATGCATGGTTTGAAGAGATACGTGACCTACTTCATCATGAAGTCGATTATGAGGCAGAAGCTGCAACTACTGAGCGTTTTTATGAGCGGCTGATAGATGATCCGCGCTATGCTGTGCCCAAAATTAATCGCGCTTATTCAAGCAAACGCCTATTGTGTATGTCTTACGAGCCCGGCATTAGCGTCGTCTCGGAAGCACTGCAGCTTTTACCGCACGAACGTCGCAATGCCATTGGTCAGTCGGCAATAGAGATCATGATGCAAGAGATTTTTGTTTGGGGCGAGATGCAAACAGACCCAAATTTTGGTAATTATCTCGTTCGTGTCAGCGACAATGACCACGAGGTCGATAAGTTAGTATTATTGGATTTTGGGGCGATTCGTCAGTTTGATAATACTCTTTTGACAATTGCTCATGGCTTACTAAAAGCTGGCTACCGTCACGACCATCAGGCAATGATGCAAGCCATGACTGGTTATGATTTTTTTGACACGATGAGTGAAAAAGTTTGTTCCGATATCGCCTCTTTGTTCCTCTTGGCAACTGAGCCTTTTAGCGATCCAGCGACCAATCCTGATATTCCTACTGAGTGTTTGGATGAACAAAATCGTTATATCTGGGCAAATAGTAAACTACACTCACGCCTTTCCTCTGCTGCGACGCGCGCTATGCAGTCTTTTGAATTTAATCTGCCGCCAAAAGAATTTATGTTCATTAGCCGTAAGTTTATCGGCGCCTATACCCTTCTAACGGTTTTAGATGCTTATACGGATTCTAATAAACTTGTGAAGCCTTATCTGTAATATGAAATGAGTGTAATTTTTGAACTGCCCTTTAGTGGCAGTTTTTGTTTTATAATTTTATTTGCTTAGGCTATTTTATATGTAACGACTGTCTTATTTATACGAAAGCTAATCCTTATTAGGTTTATTTTTTGCTTAGGCTATTTTTTAATGTCCATTTCGCTAACTTGCCAATCATCAAACCTTGTTTTATAGCCTTTTGGCTTACGCATAGTCAACTCCCAACATGTTTCTCCACGCGCTAAGTACTTTACCTCAAAGTGGGTACGCTCGCTGTCTATCGGTACATGATAACGCTTGTTTGGTAAGCACCATACCGTGCAAGCTTGTTGCTCTGCAGTATCCATATACGCTTCGATATTCGTCGCTAATACTACATCTCCTCCTACTTGTAGTCGCGATAATAAAAACTCAAAAAACGGCATATTCAGCCATTGCTGGTTGGGATTGTGCTGCTCTGGGTTAGGGTATAATATAAAAATTTTGGCGATACTACTGGCCGCGACGGCATGTACGATCCAGGCGATGGCATCCGCATGAATGGCGTTTAAGTTGGATAAATTATGCTGTGTTGCAATCTTAGCAAAAGCTTCAAACTTATTACGGGTACGCTCAATGGCAATCAGTTGCTTATCAGGATTTTGTGTGGCAAAACTGAGCGCGTGCTTGCCCTTCCCGGCACCAATCTCTAACAATAAAGGGGCGTTGTCTTGGTTTTCGCTGATTATCTTTGGAACAATAAAGTCGCGCGGCGCTGACAGCTTTTGTGGTTGAAAGGCACGATTTTTCTGATGGGAAAGCGTTGCTTGTTGCGTCATAGTAGGATTTCGTCCTGTAAGCGATAGTCTTTAGTAGGCTATCAATTTGATTATTAAACTATTACTGATTTAGTTGTAATGTCTATTTTATAAAAACTCTGTTAAGCACTACAGCATATGCTTTAGGTGTATTCTTTATTCGCTTTGTTTAGGCTGGTTTGACATAGAAAGCTATTTGCCTTTTGTCATTCTTTAGCCTCATGCTATTATACCGACTCCCATTCGCTGAGCATACTTTTCCTACTACCTATGAGGATGACCTCACTTATTATGACTGATACTGCCAACACTGTGCCCAAAACTTACCCTTGTCCATGCTGCGGCACTCAGACCGCATGGCAAGACAATAAATATAAGCCTTTTTGTAGTGACCGCTGCAAGCTTATTGACTTAGGTGCTTGGGCCAACGAAGAGTACACCCTACCGGCCGAGTCGACTCCATTTTCGGATGAGCTATAATCAATCCGTCTAATCACTTTATAACGTTATCACCGCAAGGATATTTTGTATGTCAGCTACTTACCTGATGCCCACTTATAATCGTCAGCCGATCAGCTTTACTCGTGGTTCAGGCAGCTGGCTGTACACCAAAGATGATACGCCTTATCTAGATGCCCTGACGGGTATCGCTGTCTGTGGCTTGGGGCATTGCCACCCTCAAATCACCGACGCCATTCAACAACAAACTGCTACTTTGGTACATACGAGCAATCTATTCGGTATCGACTGGCAAGAGCGTGCTGGCGAAGTACTGTGTACGGCAGCTCAGATGGACAACGTGTTTTTTGCCAATAGCGGCGCCGAAGCGAATGAAGCTGCGTTAAAACTGGCGCGTTTATACGCCCATAAGCAGGGATTTAAACGTCCAAAAGTCATCGTGATGGAGCAGTCATTCCACGGTCGCACCTTATTGTCGTTATCAGCAACAGCCAATCCAAAAGCGCGCGAAGGCTTTTATACCTTAGATGATGACTTTATCCGTGTCCCCTTTGGCGATATCGCAGCGATCAAGCAAGCCGCGCAAGAGCATGATGATATTTGTGCTATCTTTGTAGAGCCCATTCAAGGTGAAGGCGGTCTCAATACTGCACCTAACGGCTTTACTTATCTAGAAGAGCTACAAGCAGAATGTGATGCTCACAACTGGCTATTTATGCTGGATGAAGTACAAACGGGCAATGGTCGCACGGGTAAATATTTTGCGTATCAACATAGCAGCGCGCGTCCTGATGTTTTGACGACAGCGAAAGGCTTAGGCAATGGTTTCCCCGTCGGTGCTTGCATGGTACGTGGTCGCGCCAATGGCTTGTTCGGTGCTGGCAGTCATGGCTCTACTTACGGTGGCACGCCCTTAGCCAGTCGTGTGGTGCACAGCGTTTACGAGGTATTGGCAAACAGCGATATTATGGATAATGCAGTGACAGAAGGTCAGTTCATTCGCGAATGCTTAGTAAACAGCTTAGGACAACATGGTGTCACCAGTCGCGGTGCTGGGATGATGATCGGTATTGCCTTACCTGAACACATGGACTGTAGTCAGCTGGTCGATCGAGCCCGTGATGAGCAAAAGCTGATTATCAATGTGACTGGTGGTCATGTGGTGCGCTTACTGCCGCCGCTTAACATGAGCCGTGATGAAAGCTCACAGGTGGCTGATCGTTTGATTGAGCTATTAAAACCATCGTTTTAATTCATTGATTTAATCAAATGCTCACACTCAAAAAGCCTATAGATAACTAATCTATAGGCTTTTTGCTTTTTAACGCTTTAAAATACTTTCAAGTAAAGATCATTAAACGCTCGACTTAATTAGCATGAAAGTATTTTTTCAATACTTCTAAACAACGCGTAATTTTTGCAGGTTGCTGATCGCGGTTCAAAGTAACGGCATAGAGCACAAAACTCGGCAGCTGATAACCGGTCAAGACTTCCACCAATTCACCACTTTCGAGCTCTTTTTTAATATCCATTTCCATCATTCTAACCAAACCGTGCCCTTCTTTGGCTAAAGTCGTGGCCATAAAGACATTGTTGGTATAAATGCGCGAATTCATTTTTATACGTGATTTTTTACCTGTTTCGGTCTGAATCATATCAACCTGATTGGCGTCCTTCATGATTTCAATACAAATCAGCTGATGCTCGGCCAAATCTTTAGGCGTTTTCAATTTTACATGTTGGCGCAGATACTGTGGTGAGGCGACAAGCATTTGGCGTACATCCGTCAATGGATGACTGCTCAAATTAGAATCATTAATCGTTGGACTCATACGAATCGCAATATCGATACGCTCATCAATCATATCAATATAATGATTGTCTGCTAAGTAAGTAATACTTAGGTCATCATGTGCCGCCATCCAAGTCGACAAGGCCGGTAAAATATGGTTGACCCCAAGCTCGGGTGTCGTGGCCACACGTAAGCTACCAGCGAGCTCATCACGTAACTGATTGACCTTGATTCTACCTTGTTCGGCCGCGCTAACCACGTCTTTTGCCGCTTCATAAAAGCTCTCACCCGCTTCCGTTAAGCTGAGCTTACGAGTAGAGCGATGCAATAGCACCACGCCAAGCTCATTTTCTAACGAACGAATTTGTTGACTGACTGCACTGGTTGTGATGCCAAGCTCTCGAGCTGAACCACTAAAAGAGCCGTGTCCGACCACACTGGCGAACACGGCCATACCGCGTAAATTATCTAACATATACTCACCTAAGCCACTTTTCAGTTTTTAATATAACTTAACCATTATAAAGTATTTTATTTAATCTTACCGTTTTTAAATGTAGCTTACCTTATAAATAGATCCTATTTATCTGTTAATAAAAGCAAAAATATCAAGGTGATAAACGAACATCACCTTGATATTTTAATCATAACATTACATTTAATGATTATTTAATTGGTAAACAATGCCATTACTAAAATTTGCAACTGTTTAATATAACTGAACTTTGCCCATTTTTCCTTCGCCGCGCTCGGTCAGATATTTCATCACGGGTGTATCTAGCAATTTTGCCTCTGCAACCGTCTTCGCTTGGATCAAACGCTTTTGTTGGCGACGCTCAGGCGTTTTGTCTTCTGCTTGCATGACGCTACCATCGATTTGCAAGCCAATCTCTGCCTGTGTAAATTGCTGCTGTAGTTTTTCTGCCAGTTGCTGAAAGGTCATCTGCAAGTGCTTACTGTCGACACTTGTAACAAAGGTAGCTTTACCATTGCATAGACCAGACATCATACCTTGACGGGCAAGTGCCAATTCATCTTGAGCCAAAACCTCCGCTTCACGAGCGGTTTGTAGCCAATAGTCCCACTTCTCTGGTGTCCACGCACCTACCAACTCTTGCGGTGGGCAACGAAGTAAAGTGCGTGGATCATCAGATTCAGATGTTAATTGAGAATCATTCGCCTCAGGCTCAACAACGGGTTCAGGCTCAACAACGGGTTCAGGCTCAACAACGGGTTCAGGCTCAA
>NZ_PJBY01000096.1:0-70998 GCF_002836005.1 Psychrobacter sp. Sarcosine-3u-12 | reverse complement strand
TTATTATCTAAATGGTATACAGGTTCTCCAAAGTTATAAACACATAATATTTCTACGCTGTAATTCATTTCAATGAATAAATTGGATAAATTACAAACCACCTTCTCTATCCCACCATGTTTTAAATGAAGACTAGTTATATATATTTTTTTCATAACATTGACTCTAATAACTAATATATGTGGATTAAGGGCTTTTCTAAGCACACTTTTCTTAAATTTTAATTATTTTCTTGAATGTAATTAAAATATAAGCCATAAGATCTCAGTCATAGCATACAGTTCAAGGTTTTAAACGCTGTTAAATTATTTAAGCGTGTTTCGCCATTTCCTTAAACTTCATATTACGTACTACAAGATCTTGGTAAGTCCCATGATCTATTATTTTTCCGTTCTCCATAAAATAAATAAGATCACATTTCTCTACTGTTTTTAGACGATGAGCAATCATGATGATGGTTTTTTTACCACTGAACTCATGGATGGCATCCATCACTATTTTTTCGGTTATACCATCTAGCGCACTGGTTGCTTCATCGAATACTAACACCTCAGCCTCATGATAGAGTGCACGTGCAATGCCAATACGTTGACGTTGGCCACCCGAGAGTTGCACACCGCGTTCACCTACTTTGGTATTAATACCGTCTGGCAATTGCTCAACTAATTCAGTAAGATTGGCTAGCGTTAACGCTTTATTTACTTGCGTTATGCTGATGTCTTTGGCTGGTAAACCAAAGGCAATGTTTTCTGCGATGGTGCCTTCACTCAAAAATATACTTTGCGGTACAAAGCCTAGTAAGTCTTGCCATGCACGCCTGTTATCCGCAGTGATTGGAATATCATCGACGTATAGACTGCCTTGTTGCGGGGTCAGTAATCCAAGCAACAAATCTATTAAGGTAGACTTACCAGATCCCGACGATCCAACTAGCCCAATCACACTATTGACAGGAATGCTCATGTTGACACCATCCACTGCCGCTCTATCCTTATTAGGATAACTGAACTCAATATCGTTTAGCGTAATACTCTTGTTAAGGCTTATCGCTGTAGGTATCTGGGGTTTACTAATATTCTTTTGGTTTTCAATTGAGTGCTCCAAGTCCTTTTTTACAGCCTCAAAAGCAGCAACGTTTCCTTTGATAGCCGAAACACTAGAATAAATCTGTTGTAACGCTGGCAGCAGCTTAAATGCTGCTAAGGCATAAACTGCTAAAATAGGCAAAACTTCCCCCAAGTTACCCGCATGCAACTTGATCAATACCAGCACCAGTGAGATCATTGCCCCGAAGGCTATGAGCTCAATAAAATAACGAGGGACTTGGCTAATGGCTATATTGGTCCCTTGCGCACGAGCAAAGGCTTTACCACTGTCATGAAAGCGCTCAATAAAATCGTGACTGCGGTTTAGCAGTAAGACATCTTTTATGCCACCAAAGCCTTCATTCATAAGTCTAAAACGCTGCGTCGATACTTGTGATAACTTTTGACCATTACTGACTAACTTTTTTCGGACCAATCTGTACAATAAAAAATAAGCTAACGAAAATACAGATAAACCCAGTATCGCAATGAGTGGGTCATATATCACAATACTAATGGATATAAACAGTGACAAGACAAGCTTTGCATTCATGTGAAATAATGGCTGTATGATGCCATTACTAATGCGCGCCGCTTCGGTAGATACTTGCTTGGTCAGCTGTGCACTACTACCACTGGCGTGGAATTGCCAGCTTTGCTGCATATAATAGCTATAGAGACGATCAGCAATCTCGGTCCCTATGCGCGCACCAAAGATAGATAGCTTCCAAATGGTAAACATAGAAACAACGGTAGAGAACGTCAGCATCACTAACACAACCACACCTGCATAAAACAAAAAATCTGTCGTATTATTCAAACCAGACATTTGATATAACTGTGCAAAAACGTCATTGGTCTCTAGTATGCCAATATCACCAACCAAAGCCATAAAAGGCGCGATAGAAGCGATCCCTAATAGCTCTGTAAAAGCCATAATAATGACTAATACTTGCAAAACATAAAACTGTTTTAACTGCTTATCTGTGAGCAGACCAAAGAGCTGCTTGATTACTTTCAACATAATGTATTCAACTACAGGCTATTTTGTAAAAAGGTAACATACCAAGGCATCGCTTTCTCAATACCTTGAACAATATCGAACTGAGGATCATAGCCTAACGCACTTTGTATTTTGCTTATGTCAGCCTGACTGTGACGCACATCTCCTGCTCTGAAATCTCGATAGACTGCTTCTTGAGTATAGCTAACTCCATTAGCACCTAAATGCTCTTTGAGTGCTGAAAACAGCGTATTAAGAGTAGTACGACCACCCACTGCTACATTATAGACTTGGTTTTTGGCATCTTCATTAGCAGTCGCTGCTAGAATATTAGCCTGTACAGCGTTTTCAATAAAATTAAAATCGCGACTGGTATCGCCATCGCCATTGATGAATACTTCACCCCCTACAATCATAGCAGCTGTCCACTTTGGAATTACTGCTGCGTAAGCACCGTCAGGGGTTTGGCGTTTACCAAAGATATTGAAATAGCGTAGGCCAATGGTATTGAAGCCATAAGTGCGAGCGAATACCTCAGCATACAGCTCATTGACATATTTGGTCACTGCATAGGGTGATAAAGGCTTGCCAATAGCATCTTCGACCTTTGGAAGTGCAGGATGATCACCATAAGTCGAGCTACTCGCCGCATAGGTAAAACTGGCAACCTGAGCATCACGAGCCGCTACGAGCATATTTAAGTAGCCTGAGATATTCGTATCATTGGTATTGATAGGATCAGCGATAGAGCGCGGCACTGAGCCTAATGCCGCTTGGTGTAATACATAATCTACGCCTGTACATGCTGCCTGACAGTCAGCTAACTGACGAATATCGCCTTCTATAAATTTAAATCTCTGCCACTGCTCTGCGCTCACCAGTCCTTGTACTTCATCTAAATTATGCTGAAATCCAGTCGCAAAGTTATCTAATCCCACTACTTTTTGATTCAGTAACAATAGCTCTTCAAGTAAGTTAGATCCTATAAACCCTGCGACTCCAGTAATCAGCCACGTCTTTGGTTCATTAATTAATACTTTTTGAACTTTTTCATATGCAGTTGACGTCATAACCATTACTTTCCGTATTTTTTATAGATTTATAGGCGGATATCAGTGTCTTCTTTAGTAAAAACATACTTTAAATCATAGAGGACATGCTTATCTTTACCAAACGCTCTTATTTTCTCTATACCCATCTCTACAAACTGCTGATGAGCAACTGCTAAAATAATACCGTCATATTGATGTGATGATGGTTGAGAGATAGGCGTGATATCGTATTCTCGCTGAGCTTCATTCGCATCTATCCAAGGATCATAAACATCGACCTCGATGTTATATTCTTGTAGCTCATGGACGATATCGATGACCTTGGTGTTACGCACATCGGGGCAGTTTTCTTTGAAACTTAATCCCAAGATCAAAACCTTGGCACCCTCTACTTGTATGCGCTTTTTAATCATGGTTTTGACCAACTGTGTGACCACATACTCACCCATACTGTCGTTTAAACGACGACCGGCCAATATAATCTCTGGGTTATAACCGATCGCTTGCGCCTTGTGCGTCAAGTAATAAGGATCAACACCAATGCAGTGACCGCCGACGAGCCCTGGACGGAACGGCAAGAAATTCCACTTGGTACCTGCTGCTGTAAGTACCGCTTCCGTATCTATACCCATTTTATTAAAGATAACAGCCAACTCATTAATCAAAGCAATGTTGACATCTCTTTGGGTGTTTTCAATGACCTTGGCTGCTTCTGCAACCTTAATGCTAGGTGCTTTGTGCGTACCGGCAGTAATGATTAAGTTATAGACTTCATCGACGAAATCCGCGACTTCAGGGGTAGAGCCTGCGGTGACCTTTAAAATATTGGTCACTCTATGTTCTTTATCACCCGGATTGATACGCTCAGGACTGTAGCCCGCATAGAAGTCTTGGTTGAAGGTTAATCCAGATACTTTTTCTAATACTGGGATACAGACTTCTTCGGTCGCGCCAGGATAGACTGTCGACTCATAAACGACGATGTCGTCTTTTTTTAGTAATGTACCAATCGCCTTTGAGGCATTGATCAATGGTGTCAAATCAGGCTGCTTAAAGTCATCGATGGGTGTCGGTACTGTTACGATAAAGAAATTACAGTCTGTCAGCGCTTGAATGTCTGAGCTGTAGCGCAAATGTGTCGCTTCAGCTAATTCTTCATCATTGACCTCTAAGGTATGATCGCTACCCGCTATCAGAGCAGCAATACGACTGGCATTGATATCAAAACCCACTACTGAATGCTGCTTGCCAAACTCAACCGCTAAAGGTAATCCTACATACCCAAGACCAATAACGGCGATCTTTATACTATTGATGTCCATCATCTTTCCTATTAAACAATCTTTTCAGTGAGTTTTGTCTTAGATTCTAAAGTCTCAGTATTAGGGCTTTCTTGATACCCTGCTACAAAGTACTTAAACCGCTCTTTTAGCCATATCACATCGTGCTTTTTGGCTCTATGACTCAGTTCGCACAATGTATCTTCTATATCATCTAATGGGAAGCTGTGCTCCATTGCCTGCATGATGAGCGGATGTTCTGTCTTTTCAATATTGTCCTCACCGATGATAAGCTCTTCATAGAGTTTCTCTCCTACCCTCAGCCCCGTAAAGACAATCTCTATATCACCATCAGGATTGTCAGCTGTTTTGGTTTCATGACCACTCAAATGAATCATTCTACGTGCCAAATCGACGATTTTTACCGGTTCACCCATATCAAGGACGAATACCTCACCACCAGTTGCCATTGCCCCAGCTTGTATGACCAAATTCGACGCCTCTGGAATGGTCATAAAATAACGAGTGACATCAGGATGAGTAACCGTGATTGGCTTACCTTCTTCTATTTGCTTGGTGAATACCGGCACGACCGAGCCAGACGAGCCTAATACATTGCCAAAGCGCACCATACTAATGCGGGTGCTACCGCTAGTCTTACTCAACCCTTGGCAGACCAGCTCAGCCAACCGCTTGGTCGCCCCCATGACATTGGTAGGTCTAACTGCCTTGTCGGTAGAGATGAGTACAAAAGTCTCTACACCTGCTGCAATCGCCGCACGCGCGCAGTGATAAGTACCTTTAGTATTATTAATAACACCTTCAAAGGGATTGTGCTCAACTAAAGGCACATGCTTGTAGGCAGCGGCATGATAGACCGTCTTTATGTGATACTGCTCGAATATCCTGACAAGATTGTCCTCATTGGTGACATTACCAATGACTGCAACGATTTCAATATTCTGATAGCTGCTGTGCATTGCTTGTAATGCTATGAGCTCCTGATGGATACTATAAAGCGCGAATTCAGACAACTCATATAGCACAAGACATTTTGGTTCGTTCTTTATTACTTGACGGCACAGCTCGCTACCGATAGAGCCGCCGGCACCAGTCACCAGCACACATTTACCGGTGATATTCTTCTGCAAGAGGTAAGCATCTGGCTCGACCGTCTGCCGATCTAACACATCCAAGATATCTACTTTGCGCATGCTACTAACGGTGACCTTGCCATCTGCAAGCTCTTGTAAACTCGGAAGATCTTGGATTTTTATAGAGATGCTCGACAGCTTATCTATGATTTGTCTTCTACGAGTACGACTAAGAGAGGGAATAGCCAAAAACACCTGCGCTATTTTTAGTCTCTCTACTATGTCCTCAAGTTCATGAGCGGCATAAATCCTTCTTCCTAATAAATACGCACCTGTCAGTTGCCTATCGTCATCAATATAAGCCACGACATTGTATTTATTGGAGTGTCTCAAACCCTCTAGCAAGTCTCTACCAGCTTCCCCCGCGCCATAAATAATGACATTGTCGCAATTATCTTCTAAACGATGCGGTTGACGTCCTCCTTGCCAACGAGTTAATAACTCGCGAATGGTCAGCCTACTATTCCATAGCCACGCAAAAAAGAAGAATAAAAATATAATCGGGACTGAGCGTGGTAGGTTCTGAGAAAGACTTAAAGAAATAATAATTTCATAAACGACAATAAGTAGTATAAATAATAGAGATACTCTACCCATTTCCGCATCAAAAAAGCCTCTAGCGACACCTTTATAAAACCCAATCACATATAAGGCGATGATAGGAATAAGCGCATATAAGCATAAGGCAACTGGACTAATATGATGAGCAATATAACCATGTCGCAATGCCAGCGCCAAGAATAAGCAGATGACTGCTACTAAAAAATCGGCAGTTAATAAAATGGCACGCTTAACATGACGCGGTAGTGATAATAAATACTGAGCCGTAAGCTGTAACCATTTTTTTAGGTTACTGCCTGACTGATAAGGATCCATAGACTCTGATTTTATAGACATAACATCCAACTACCTGAAGTGTACTTTTGGAGTCGATAATGACGAGCTAGTTATTGATTATTGCCATAAGCATAATTATAGTGATAACTGTATTTACTCATTAGACCTTGCTGTACATCGTTGAGAATAATGCCATCTACTTGTATGTTGGATTTATTCATCTGCTTGACGGCATAAACCAACTGTCCCTCTATTGAATCATCATACCTTGTTACCATTAGTACCTTGTCCGCGTATTGGCCTAAGACCATGGCATCTGAAGCTGCCAGTACTGGTGGCGAGTCGATAATAATATAATCATACTGAGACTTTAGCTCTGCCATCAGCTGACCAAAATTATCATTCATCAGTAGCGATGCAGGATTGTGAGGATGCTTGCCTCGTGGTATAAAATCAATATGATCCATAGCCGTAGGATGAATAAAGCCAGCAATACCTAGGTTAGGGACCGCATTACCTTTTTGGATATTAGCGACTTGAGTCAGTCGACTGTTATCTTGCATCAAATAATCAGCCAGGCCATTATATTGATTCATATTGAACATCTTATGCAGTTCACCTAAGCGCATATCTGCATCGATCACCAATATCTTTTTATTTAACTGGGCAAATACCTCTGAGAGGTTAGCTGAAATAAAAGACTTACCAACCCCTGGGCTTTCTCCAGTAATTAGTATCACTTTGGCAGATTGGGCCGTTAAACCTTCTCTTGGCATTCCGAACATCAGGTTCGTTCTGAGACTTTTGATCGCTTCATAGCTCAGACTATTGTGATCGACATGAGCCAGCATCCGATCGGCAGATTTTTTACTTTTACTTAATCTTGATAATAAGGGTGAGCGCGGAATGGTCGCAATCACCGGAACACCAGTCTTGGCCTCTAAGCGCTCTGGGTCTTTTACCACGTTTCTCAGTAAGTTTTTGAGTAGGACGAGCATAGCTCCTAGCATCGTACCTAAGAGCATTGCTAGTATCATGATCTGCAGCTTCTTAGGCGCGATGGCTTTAAAGGTACTGATCGGTAAATCAATGATACGTGCAAAGCCTATTTGACCTGCTTTGACGATTTTTAGCTGTTCGTAGTTTTTGAGCAGCGTTAGATAGATTTCTCTATTGATCGCCGTATCTTCGGATAACTGTAAGAATTCTCTTTGGATTTCAGGCAAACCAGCAATGGTATTGTCGATCTCCTGCTTTCTACCATTGAGCACGGCAAGTTGTTCATTGATTTGAATGACCAACGGGTGCTCTTCAGTATAATAAGTGGTCAGATCCGCTTTTTTAAGTTTAAGCTCATTCAGTTGTGCGTCGATTTGAGAGTTTTCACCTAATAGTAACTCCGCTTCTTTACCGACATCAATCGTGCCGTATTTTTTACGGAATTCATTAAATATGGCTTCAGAGTCTTCTAGCCTTTTCTTTAGTGTTGGGATCTGAGTCTCCATAAAGGTAAGCGTTTTGGTGGTTTCTTCAGAGCCGCGCGATTGGTTTTGATTGACATAAGATAAAACGATTTCATTCAGCACAGACGTCACTTGCTGCTGGTTTGCACCAGTCATAGACAGCTGAATAATACCGGTTTGCTTGCCTTTCTCTACAACAGATAGAGATTCATTTACAGCATCTGTGGTGGCCTTTAATGACTTCTTGCTAATATTGATGGGATAGCTTTCAGTCGGTAGCTCATTCACAGTAATATGGATCTGACCGTCTACGCCCTTGAACTTATGCGGCTGACCAATCTGACCCTTAAACTCATCAAAACCGTTGGTTAATACAAATCCCGTAGCAGATCTCGTCAACGTAAAAGGCTGGTTTAGATAGGCTTGCGACACGTTAAATTGACTAATCTGTACTTGGCCACTTTCAGTATCTAGTGACACGCCTTCAGCAGTATTAATCTGGGTATCAGTACGATCATTTTTTATTTTATCGATGTACCCTACATTAGGATCAGTAAGCTGGATACGCAAATGTAATAAATTAACGACCGGCTCTAATATCATCCGTGATCTGATGAGCTCTGCCTCTGTCTGGGCTTTGCTGGCCTCTGAGCCGACCAGCTCTGAGATACTCTCACCCAGTGCGGCAATGCCTTGAGAGTTCTCCTCAATCTGTATCAGCGCATCTGACTTAAAAGTTGGATTGACATAACGGCTATATAGTATTCCTATCAACAGTCCTAATACAGCAAAAAAAACCACGACTTTCCAGCCACGTAGCAACACTAGTAAAAGTGCCATTAAATCAATGTCATCACCCTCTTTGTCACCGTTAGACTTTGATAGGTTCTTTGAATCTGTATTTATCACTATGTATTCACCACTTCGTGTTGGTTGCTTAATAGCAGTCGCTTAATTTTAATCGCTCAGCTAATTTTGTCATTCCATTGCTTAAGGCTTTCGACAATATCTTTCTTTACTGTCTCAAATACGGATTTTTCATGCTGATAAGGATCCATAATATCTTTGTCAATCCAGTGTCCAATCCGAAAGGTCTTACCACGGCAGTGTGGCCAGCGACTTTCAATCCATTTGGTTTGGTTGGTCGACATAGTCAAAATCAGATCAGCAGTTACCACTAGCGCTTCATCAATCTGTTTGGCTATATGGTCAGACATATCTAAACCATCTGCTTTCATAACTTCTTGCGCTTTTGCATCAGCAGAATGTCCAACGACGGCAGACAGGCCAGCAGAATCAATATTTTTCTGCGGAAATTTATCTATCAATAGGGCGGCAGCAATAGGGCTGCGACAGATATTGCCCACACAAACGACCAAAATATTTTCAAACGTCATAATGTTTCGTACCTATAACCTATAACCGTGAAAGCGTATTGATTGCAGAGGTTGATGGTAACAACGAGCTGATAACACGATTCCAACGCGTTAAACCAGTCGGATCAACATAAAGAATATCATTAGGCTGCATCTCAAAGCGATTGGCCAATGCTAAGCTGGTGATGGTCTGCATATCGACATAATAAATATTGGTATACTTATATTCTGGGTTATCACGGACAATATATATTTTAGCGGCATTGGCAGTATTAGAGTCTAGCCCATTCGACTCACCCAGTACGTGCGCTAAGCTCAGCCCTTGTTCGGGGATGGCAACTGGTGCAATTCTGCCAAATTCACCCAATACATAAACTTTGTTACGGCTTTGGCTATTGACATGGATAGAGTCGCCATCTTGTAGGTAAATCTGATTGGCAGACAGACCCATTTGACGTAATGACCGCAATCCTAGGTTATAGTTCTTACCTTGGCGATTTAAGACAATATTATTGGAGTCACCAGCTTCTGTAGCACCGCCCGCCATAGAAATTGCGCCATATAAGGAAACCGGTACATCAGCAATAGCAAACTCCCCAGATTGATTGACGTCGCCATCGACAAAAAACTTACTGCCCCGATAGTTAACAATTTTGACCTGTGGATCTGAGTATTTAAGATAGCGCTGTAGCTTACTTTGCAACGTCGCCGTGAACTGCGGCACACTCATACCGCTTGCTTTGATACGGCCTATTAAAGGAAACTGAATAAAGCCTTGTTGATCAACTGGAAACCCTGATATATAAGGATTAGTAGTATTATTCGTAGTAGGCGTTATATCAGGATAGCCTGTTAGGAAGATACTTAGAATATCGCCTTCAGAAATACGATAATCTATCCGTCCCGATGCTTTGACTAGGTTATATAAGTCGCTATCGAGCACTGTGGCTTGCTTAGGCGGTAATGTCGCTACGTTTAATGGCTGAACATTAAAGGTAATACCGTTTTCGGCCACAAAGGCCCCATTAGGCGGCAAATCACCCGCTTGAAGTCCAGAATTGATACTGGTACAGGCTGATAACATACTGACGAGTAGGAAACACGCTACTCTTAATAGACTGTATGACTTGCGACGCATAGAAGAACCTTATAAAACATAGTGATAAATATCAGCTATTAACGATTGAGCAACTTTTGTAATACTATATTAGCAAGAACACACTAAACCATCGTAGTAGAAACAAAAATAAACACCGTTATAATAACACATGAAGTTAGTTATTAGACAGTTGTTACCTAATTTTCTAAAGTATATTCAAATATTTGAATATACTTTGTTTTAATAACTAAAGCAATTTTTTAATGACAATCAAGTGCTGCATATATAACACAAATAGCGTAGAATATGCCCTTCAAATTTATACATTGAGAAATGTAAACCCACCGACTCAAGGAATTGATTATGAAAGATGAAAAATTACAGAAAGCCCTCGCCCGTATGGGACTTGGTTCACGTCGTCAGATGGAAGAAGTCATTAAGTCTGGGCGCGTCACGGTCAATAATGGCCCAGCAACCATTGGTGATCGCGTCGAACCAGGCGATGAGATCCGTGTTGATGGTCGTCAAATTAAATATACGGCTGAAAATGAGAAGCGTCGTCGCGTATTGGCATATTATAAGCCTGAAGGCGAAGTCTGCTCTGCCAACGATCCAGAAGGTCGTCCAACGGTTTTTGAACGTCTGCCAAAGCTAACTCATGATCGCTGGGTCATGGTCGGACGCTTGGACATTAACTCAACTGGCCTATTGTTGTTTACCAATGATGGCGAGATGGCGCACCGTTTGATGCACCCATCTAGCGAAGTAACACGCGAATATGCGGTACGTGTATTGGGCGAAGTTACCCCTGATATCGCCCGTGCGCTGACTTCTGGCGTTATGTTAGAAGATGGCATGGCACAGTTTGAAGACATCAAAGAAGGTGGCGGTGAAGGCGTCAACAAGTGGTATCACGTCAAACTAAAAGAAGGCCGTAATCGTGAAGTACGTCGCCTATTTGAGTCACAAGGTCTCAAAGTCAGCCGTCTATTGCGTACGCGCTACGGCACGATTATGTTACCAAAAGAGCTACGCACAGGTCGCTTTTTAGAGCTGGATAAAAAAGACATCAATACTCTAACAGACTTAGTCAGCTTACGCCCACGCCACGGTACTGGTCTGCATGGCGCCGCGAAAGAAAAGCAAGAACGTATCAAGAATAAGCCACTTAAAGCGCGTCGCACCGATAGTCGTAATAGTAGTGGCAGTGCGAAACCAAAAAGTAGCGGTAGCCCTGCCAGTCGCGGTTCGCGCAATACCCGTGATCGCAACGATAAGCGTTAATCGAAATTTATGTTAAGTCGTTGCTAGATTTAGCGTAAACCATAAAAAAGCTGCCCATCATGAATATTCATTATGGGCAGCTTTTTTATGCGTTTTTATAAGCACTTTACCAACTCAGGATTTAGCTACGATGACTATCCATATAACGTGTCATCACTCGTAAGTCTTGTAAATGCTGCGTCTCCTCCTGCGCTAATAATATATCTAGGCGACTCTCAATATTGTTGAATACCTGCTGTAATAACTCATTGGCTTCCGCTTTTTTGCCATTACTCACATTGTTAGTGCTTATATTGGTAGTGCTTATATCGGCCTTCGTTAGATAATAATAACTGGCAAGCGTCTCAGGCAAGCGAGTATGCAAGAGTTTGTGCAGCACAAACTGCGACTCTGTGAATTCAGGCGTTTTATGTTGCGCTTGCTGCTCTTTTTGGTAATTATGATAGCTGTTTACCTTTTCGTCGATACCTTTTAATTGACGCAACTGTGGCTCGGACAAAACTTTTAGATGTTCTGTATTCAATGTTAGCTGTTGCCAATGTATGGTAGATAACAACGCAGATGGTGACAACGTAGATAGTGATAACGGTGCATCATAATCTTGATAAGTGGGCACCCCTGGGGTGATACCGACGGCTTTATGCAACGCTTGCCAGCCTTTCCTACCTAAATAGAAGGTGGTCACCGTCGTCACAATGCCAATGCCTATCAAGATGCTCATATACGCTTACCCTTCATCTTTTAACCATACGACTTTGCCTTTATTTACAGTTTGATATCCTCAGCACTCACCTGTCCGTCATTGGCGCCAGTTGGACTTTCAATTGCTTGGCTTTTTACCTTAGTATCAGCATCACTGACACTATTAACCCTATTAACCCTATTAACATCGTTATTGAGCTTTTGAATATCGGTAGTAATAGCAGGATTATTAAAACGTTGTTGTAAATATCGATTGGTCGCCAGTAGCTTTTGGCCGTCTTGATGGTAGGAGGCATTTAATAAATCGTCAAATTGCGTATTGATGGTGCGCAACACGTCTAGTAACGCTTCTTTTCCAGTGACGTTAGAGTGCTTAATCTTAGTACTATCAGCAAGCGCGCCGTCCCCCATATCTAAATCATGCAAGCGTCGATAGTCAGCCACTGCTTGTGGTACATGCCTGTCCATCAAATTTTGAATCATGATATAGGTTTCATTGACCGTATCTTTATCGTCTATCTTGCCATCATTGTTGGTATCACCATAAATGACCCGCAGCTTCTCCCCTTTTTCATTGATTTGCTCAAGGGCTGTTTTAACTTCAACGGGCAAGCTTTTTTCGGGGATATAACCTAGCTGCGGCATTGCTTTGTATTCCAGCATTTTAGGTGCGGTCACTTTTTTGATACCACGATATCCTAGATATAACCCTGCTACTGGTAACACCCCATATAAAACAAACATCACGAGCATCGCAGTTACTTGGGTCATTGGAGTGTCCTAATGGTTGAATAAAATGATTTAGCAGAATGATCTAGCAAGTTTATTATTATTTTTAATGATGTTTATAGCAGTCACAGAACGAGTGCAAATACTACCATTCAGCTTTGCGTACGACTTTTGACATAACGATGGGTAGAAGCAAGTTTGTTCATCACCGTTTGGTGTAGCTCGTCTAGCAATTCATCAAGCTCATAATCAATCTCTAAAAACAAATCAGTCAACATATCACCTGCGGTCATCTTTCCTTGCACCATGGTATTTTTGGTACGATGCGGGCTAAAGCGCTGTAGCTGTTCATAATGGTGTAGCGCTTCTGGAATGCTCTCGGATATGAGTTTATCAATGACAAACTGACGCTCGTTATGTTGCTGCTGTTGCTGCTCGTTCAGCTCACTGCTCCACTCACGGTAGCGCTTGAGCTTGCCGTTAATACGGTCTAGTATCGCAACGGCCTCAATAGGCATGGCATTTAG
Source organism: Psychrobacter sp. Sarcosine-3u-12 (assembly GCF_002836005.1). Taxonomy (NCBI): domain Bacteria; kingdom Pseudomonadati; phylum Pseudomonadota; class Gammaproteobacteria; order Moraxellales; family Moraxellaceae; genus Psychrobacter; species Psychrobacter sp. Sarcosine-3u-12. Next base: position 57,407 of record NZ_PJBY01000096.1, on the reverse strand, counting down.
GGTGGCTTCATCGACCACATCAACAAGCTCAGTCATAATCGGACAGCGTCCATGTTTGAGATACCACAAGGTATCGGGATCAAAAGGTGGTCTATTGGTCGGTCGCATCGCAGCGCGATTGGACAAATAGCGGTCGGTCAGTGGCGTGGGCGAGCGAATGTCATTGACTTGCGATAACGCTTCACAAATACGATCGGCACGCTCAGGAGGCGTCAGCACAGAACGCTGACTGACCGCTTGATTGTTTTTATCATTGTTATCAGTCACCTCTATATCTTGACTGATAGCCGTTGCCTGAGCATTTTTGGCAGCTATGGCTGGCAGGTCATCTTGAGCTTGCCCAAATGACTGTAACATTCTTGTCAAACTTACGACCATGTTTTACTCTGCCCCTCACCCATTTATTACTCACGCCTACCTACCATACAGCGACGTCTATACAGACAATAAAATATCAGCCGCACTCTCAGTAGTACTTATCGCTCTATACTCAGTTTTTTAATTTTACTACTGCTATTGTGAGTTGATGCTATTGCATTCAATAACTCGATGACTTATCTTAACAGTTTTTTAGCCTGCTGCCAGTAAGCAAACGTCAACGTTTTGGTCTTTAATATTAGGCTCTGTTGTACATTCAAATGTGGCACTGGCAGTGGCTATTTTTTAGGGCGTGTCCTCATTTTAAAAATGGTGATAAAAATGAGGTGAATTGCCGTCAAATGAGGAAAATAGCGCAAATAATATCGGGATATTAATCAGCTATTTGACGATGTTTGGCAAGATTTAACCATTTTTAGCCCATTTAGATTGCTATCGGTTGAATTGAGGACACGCCCTAGACAATATGCAGGGAAATTTTGGACACTTAGTCATTCTAAGTTAGAAAATTTCACAATATATTGGCAAAAAATAGTCCTGCCCTGAAAGGCTGATGCTAAAATCGCCCCAAACGTCGTTGTAAACCTCGCTAAGGTCTAGACATTAACGTCGGTATACGCCTGATTTGATAAAAGGTTTGGAACCATTTTAGCGATCAGCAGTCCTAATATTTGAATATTTAACAGACCCCAAGTAAATAACTATGAATGCGACCGACTACACCTCTGGATTTTTGCTAGGGCTTTCGCTCATCATCGCGATTGGTTCACAGAATGCCTTTGTCCTTAAACAAGGACTCAAACGCGAGCACATATTTTTTATCTGTCTATTCTGCGCAGTGAGCGATGCGTTTTTAATCTCTGCTGGCGTCGCGGGCTTTGGCGCAGTCACGGCTCAGTACCCGCAAGCCGTCAATATTGCCAAAATTGCTGGCGTCATATTTTTGCTAGGCTATGGCATCCAAAGTCTGTATGCCAGTGTGCGCTTATCACACGCGCTCACTGTCGATGGACAAGTTGTTACCAGCTTAAAAAAAGCCTTGTTACTCTGTTTTGGTTTTACTTGGCTCAATCCACACGTCTATCTAGATACCTTGGTACTCGTCGGCATGGTTTCAACAGGCGCAAGTAGCAAACTGGCCTTTGCCGTTGGTGCTGTCAGCGCCTCGTTCTTTTTCTTCTTCGCGCTAGGCTATAGTGCACGCTTACTCAGACCCTTGTTTGCCAAGCCAAAAGCTTGGAACATACTCGATGCCTTGGTAGGGTTATTGATGTTGTATTTGGCTTGGCATTTATACCAGAGCTAATATATTAAAACCAATATGTCAAAGCCGTAAAATAGCTACACAAATACAGATTTTTAGCTTAAAAGATGACACTGCTTCTTTAAAGCAAAAAAGCCAAACATATTGTATAAACGTGTTTGGCTTTTTTAGTTCGCACTTGTTATTTATGAAGCTTTTTTACGCTTTTTAGGTTTAACAAAGGTTAGGTTCAAAAAGTGCTCTAGGGAATCATCAAGGACATCCAGCCAAGGCTCTGGTAGCTCAGGCGATAACGTACCTGTCAACGTAGAACGATAGGCCTTTTCTCTAAAGGTCATGATATTGTCGGCTTTGTCTTTTTGCCATTCCTTTAAGATTTCGCCCTGCTTCTCTACCGCAAACTCTGGGTAATCGGTCGCATTGGTTAAGTCACGAATATAAGCGGCTTGAAAGTCGATCGAATCACTGACTGTCGCACACTTTGCATAAGTTGCCAACCACTCTTGCTCATCTGCTTCACGAGTCGCCAAATCAGGCAATTCGATATCACCCACCATCACATCGCGGGCATACCACGCTTGCGCATCGAACATATTAAAGGTGAAATACTGATCCTGCATACCCAGATAAATAAGCTTTGGATTGGGCTGCCAAAAGATACCTTTATACAAATTGGCTGGATATAAGCAGTTGTGCGTTTGCAAACGTAACTCATCTGGCATAAAGGGGAAGTGAAACAAATAGCCTGTGCACATAATGATGGCGTCGAATTTTTGACTAGTACCATCAGCAAAGTGTGCCACATCATCTTCAAAATGGGTGACTAAAGGCACTTCTTTAATGCCCTCTGGCCAGTCATAGCCGAGTGCTTGCGTGCGATAGCTGATAGTAACTGACTTGGTGCCATACTTGTAGCACTGCGTGCCAATGTCTTCAGCAGAATAACTGCTACCGATAAGTAAGATATCTTCATCTTTAAACTCTAGTGCATCACGGAAGTCATGGGCGTGTAGAATACGACCGGGGAACGCTTCTAATCCTTCGAAGTAAGGCATGTTTGGTGTGGAAAAATGACCGGTCGCAACCACGACGTAATCAAACTCTTCAACTTCTTGCTCACCGCTTTTATGATTCATCACCGTCACGGTGAATTTTTGCGTTTCATCATCGAATGATACCCAACGTACTGGGCATTCAAAACGGATGTACTTTTGAATGTCTTGCTTATCGATGCGCCCCATGATGTAGTCTTTTAGGACTTCACGTGGTGGGTATGAGGGGATCGCTTCACCAAAATGCTCATCAAACGAATAATCGGCAAACTCTAAGCATTCTTTAGGGCCGTTTGACCATAAATAGCGGTACATACTGCCGTGAACGGGTTCACCGTTTCTATCTAATCCAGTACGCCAACTGTAATTCCACATGCCACCGATAGCATTTTGCTTTTCATAACAGATGATCTCAGGTAAATCTGTCGCACCAGCTAAACGAGCCGCTTCAAAGGCTCGTAATTGCGCCAAACCACTTGGACCTGCTCCTAAAATAGCAATTCTTTTGTTACTCAAGATTAACTCCCATAAAAATAATGTATATCTATTATAACATACTTTCATTAATGGCGTTTTTGGCAGTACTTTTGGTAATTAATAATGATTATTGAAGACACAACTACCATTTATAGTGAGTAAAAAGTGATATCGAACCAGCACGTACTACTGATATCCACTTTCGTTGCTTGCTGTGCCTGCGCAGACAAAGACTACAAAACATTGATATCAGCAATACCATCGCTTTTTTAAGATATTTTGACTATAAAAGATAGACTCTATTCAAAGTTTAGTCTTGTAACATTAAGGTGTTCAGTAAATATCGGTTTATCTGGATTAATACTGTTGGAGGGGTTTGCTAAGCGAAGATAGACTGTATATGTGTTACACAGCCTAGAGCGTGTGCTCAATCTGAACGCAAGAGCCTAAATGGCCTGAGAATGATAGTTGGAATGTTGGAAATGAAATGTCGAAAAAACAAGTAATTAGACTAAATCGGGAAATAAGGTGCGCAGTCCACTGACAATAATTTCGATAGAGACCGCAGCCAGTAGCATCCCCATGATTCGGCTCATAATATTAAGCCCAGTATCACCCAATAGACGGCTGATACGACCTGCTGCCATCAATGCCAAATAACAAAAGAGACTGATTAATAAGCCGGCGATTAATACCGCTGATACCCGCAAAATACCAGAAACTTGTGAAGAATAAATAATAACTGTGGAGATACCACCCGGTCCAATCATCATAGGGATTGCCAATGGCACTACTGCAGCAGCCATCGTCGGCGGCGAGTCTTGTACATGATCGACATCGAAGTTTTCTTGGTCAGGCTTAACGGGATTCCCGTCGCCATTCATCATATTCAAGGCAATCAAAAATACCAATATACCGCCCGCCAGCTGGAACGAGCCGATAGAGATACCCAAGGCTTTTAGTAGCGTTTCACCTGCTATCGTAAAAAAGCTGATGGTAATAAAAATAGTCAAGCAAGCAACGCGTGCCACTTTGCGGCGATTATTCATTGAATAACCACGAGTCAAGTCCAAAAATAACGTCAAGGCGCTAAACGGATTGATCAATACCACAAAAGCTAAGATAATTTTGATGATTTCAGTATTCACTGAGCGCTCGCTTGTCTATCGATAAAACTTGGGCAAAAAGATAAGGCCATCGTGCGAGTGCAACGATGACCCAATAGGCGGTTAGCAGTGGCATTGTAGCATAGGCAGATAAGCTAATTAAATCATTAACTTTGCTTACCTTTCTGACACCAGTATATCAGCGAAAATAGTGGCTGACCCCCGACCGCTCAGCAGTCATTTGGTGGGTGGATAATCTGATGAAGACTAATGGTTAAACAAGTCGTGTTAAGACAGGGGTATTGAAAACTACGCGCTAAAATCCAGACCAATATCTAGCGCAGTAGTGCTATGCGTTAAATAGCCCATAGCGATAAAATCAACGCCCGTTTTTGCGGCTGCTTGCACCGTTTCAGGGGTGATGCCGCCAGAGGCTTCTGTTCTGGCACGACCTTTACACATGGCCACCGCCTGCGACAATATCTCAGGGGACATATTGTCTAATAGCACCAAACTCACACCAGCGTCTAGTGCTTGCGCTAATTGCTCTAGCGTATCCACCTCTACTTCAATGGGAATTAAATGCCCAGCGAAATTTTGCGCTTGTTGAATAGCGGTCTTGATATCACCAGCGATAGCAATATGATTGTCTTTAATTAAAATGGCGTCATCTAAGCCCAAGCGATGATTGCGACCACCGCCGCAGCGTACGGCGTACTTTTGGAGGATACGCAGGCCAGGAATGGTCTTGCGCGTACAAGTAATTTGCGCCGGATACTCTGCCACACTGTCAACAATCTGCCGTGTTGCCGTCGCAATGCCACTCAGATGGGTCATAAAGTTCAATGCAGTACGCTCTGCCGTCAATAGATGACGCGCATTACCACGCACGATAGCCAATACCGTATCTGCTTCAACTCTCTCACCATCGGTAACTTGAGCGATGAACGCTATCTGTGCATCAACCAAGGCAAACGATAAACGCGCCAAGTCCATACCACATATCACGCCGGCTTGCCGCGCTTTAATCTGGAGCTGCGCCTGCATATCGGCGGGAATGGTGGCTTGTGATGTGACATCTCCGCGTCGACCCAAGTCTTCGGTTAGGGCAGCCTCAACCAAGGGTTTAAGCAATACTTCATCCAACGCTGGCTCTCGTGCAACTGTCATCTTTAACCCTTATATAAATTTTAATGATTTAAACTCAAAATGAGCATAAATATAGCGCAAAGTGCAAAGCCTCGCAAGAAAAGAGGGCAAATTTATAAAATCAAATAATCTGATTTAGCATTGATATGAGTATTTAGCGTCAGTATAGGAAGACTTATGCAGTTGATTCTATTTTCGTTTAGGCAATTTGCTGTCCATTAGCAAGCTTTGTAGCTCGATATCATGACGGAAACGGTAAAGCTTGGCAGGGCGACCGCGCTGAGCGCTACTACTCTGACCGGTTTCCATGACAAGGTTTTGCGCATCGAGCAGACGGCGGAAGTTTTGCTTGTGCAGGCGCACCCCTGATAAGGCTTCAACGCTTTGTTGTAATTGTGACAAGGTAAAAACGTCTGGCATTAAGCCAAAGATAAGCGGTCGGTATTCAATCTTTGCGCGCAATCTAGAGATGGCCGTCGCAATCACGCGACGATGATCGTAATACATGGGCACGCCAATCAGCTGCGACCAATCGGTAGGCAGCTTAGGTTGATGAGAAGTAGATTGATAAGAAGCAAGCTGCTGAGAGGTTTGCTCATTGAGTTGATAATTGAGCTGATAACTGGGTGGATATGTCGGTGCTTCAGGTATCAGTCCTGCTTCGTACAGCATCTCATAGCGTAGCAGTACATGCTCAGCGACCCACTCTCTACTCTCATAAGCCTTGTCATGACTTGCTGCGCTGGCATTCTCAATATCTGTATCGTCAGCGATAGATGCTGCCGTTAAGCCCCAGCATAAGCCAATACGCTGACGGCGACGCTGCTGAATGACCTCATCAGACCCAGCGTTTGCCCAGTCCAATAACGCCGGCACGATGTAATCCAGAATGATGCTAGGCGTCCCATCCAAGTGATTTTCCCATGGAAAATAATCATACCAATCTCGCCATAGCGCCTGACTTTGGCGTGCTTGCATTTGTGTCTCTTGCACCAGACCCAGATAGCTCACATACACCAGTGCATGACCGTCAACATTGCGTCTATTGGTATCTACAAAGGTATATAACTGCTCTAGATAACCAAGCGGCTGCTGCGTTTGCTCTTCCACCCATTGCCGTACACCTGCTTGCAAGGAGCGATGCAACGGCATCAAAGGGCCATTGGGCAAGAGTTTGCCTTGATCCACTGTTAAGACCCGGGCGCTGTGGTCGGTAATCGCAACTAACACCGCGACCACCTCAGTGGTACCACTTCCCTGTTGATGTGCATGTGAATAAGACAACGTCATGACTTTAGCAACGATCCTTTGATTATATGAATGGAATGATGAGCTCGTCATATGCAACTCTGACAATAGTGCTCAGTATAACGTGAATCTAAAACTATCATAGCCTGCGGTTGTAATTATAAGGGGTTGAAAGAGTTGGATACCAACAATCATTAGGGCGTGTCCTCAATTCAACCGATAGCAATCTAAATGGGCTAAAAACGGTTAAATCTTGCCAAGCATCGTCAAATAGCTAGGTAATATCTCGATATTGTCTGCACTATTTTCCTTGTTTGACTGCAATTCACCTCATTTTTATCACCATTTTTAAAATGAGGACACGCCCTAGGAAAATTCTGTAAAAATAAATATTATTTTGAAATCAAGTTATAAAAAACACTTGTATTTATGCTCAAAATGAGCATAATTAAAACATCTGATTCGCCAGCTGTCTCTAATTGACTTGTTTTTCGCGACATATTGCTTGTCGTTACTGCCTAAAAGGTTTGCATTTATGAAAACTTATCCTTACGACGCGCCCATCATGAGCAATGACACTCGCATTGCCACTCAAATGAATGTTGAATATGCCAAAGCTAAAATGCCAGCAGACTTACCACGTGCTGAACGGCTTGCGGTTGAAGAAAATATCAAGCAATTGTTGAAAGAACATAATGCGGTATTGGTCGCCCATTATTATGTCGATCCCTTTATTCAGGATTTGGCATTAGCAACTGGCGGTTGCGTGGGTGATTCGCTCGAGATGGCGCGCTTTGGACAAGCGCACAGTGCGCAAACCCTAGTGGTCGCTGGCGTCCGCTTTATGGGTGAGTCGGCAAAAATTTTAAGTATGGAGAAGACCGTACTGATGCCAGACTTGGAAGCCGAGTGCTCGCTCGATTTGGGCTGCCCTGCTGATGAGTTTTCCGCATTTTGTGATGCTCACCCTGAGCGTACCGTCGTAGTTTATGCCAATACCAGTGCTGCTGTGAAAGCCCGTGCCGATTGGGTGGTGACGTCATCGGTTGGCATCGACATCATTCGCCATTTGCATACTAATGGTGAAAAAATTATTTGGGGCCCCGATCGCCATTTGGGTAAATATATTGCTAAAGAGACGGGCGCAGATATGCTGCTCTGGCAAGGTTCGTGCCTCGTACATAACGAGTTTAAAGCGACCGAACTGCTGCAATTAAAACAAGATCATCCAGATGCCAAAGTATTGGTACATCCTGAATCGCCTGATAGCGTCGTAGCACTGGCCGATGTGGTCGGCTCTACTAGCAAATTATTGCAATCAACTTATGAGATGGATGCCGATACCTTTATCGTCGCCACCGACTTAGGTATCTTGCATGAAATGCAAAAGCGCTCGCCAAACAAACGCTTCTTAGCCGCACCGACGGCTGGTGAAAGCGCCAGCTGTAAAAGCTGTGCATTTTGCCCATGGATGGCAATGAATGGCCTAAAAGGTATTGAGCAGTGCTTAACGCATCATAGCGGTGAGGTATTAATGACGCCTGAGCTGGCAGTCGCGGCTAAAAAGCCCTTGCAACGTATGCTTGATTTTGCCGAAGCGCAAAAGCAACGTGTGGCAGCGAGCGGCGATATTGTCAAAGACCGCGAGCTGTTCGCCAATGTCGGGGCTGCCTAATATGAGCGCGGTATTTACAGCGGAATTATTAGGTGCTAATAGCCCTGCTGCTATGGTACAAACGGATGTGCTTATTATTGGTGCGGGATTAGCAGGCTTAAGCACGGCTCTAGCATTACCAAAATCACTGAATATTACCGTACTCAGCAAAGCCAGCTTGGAGGTTTGCTCAAGCCATTATGCTCAAGGCGGTATCGCGGCAAGCTTGGATAAAGAGGACTCTGTCGCTGACCATATCGCTGACACCTTAATCGCTGGCGCAGGCCTATGCGAAGCTGACAATACCAGTAGCATTTTAAGTGCCGGACAACAAGCAGTGCAATGGCTGTGCGAGCAAGGCGTTCCTTTTACCCAGATACCGCAAGCAGATAATGCAAAACCTGTCACCGAACTACAGACTGAATTACAAACTGCCGACTTACATTTAACCAAAGAAGGCGGACATGGTTGTAGGCGGGTCGCACATGCGGATGACGCGACCGGTCGACACATTATGGAAGCTTTAACAATAAAGGTAAAAGCAGCAAGCAACATTAATGTTTTACCGTTTCATGAGGCGCTCAGCCTTTTAACGAATAGCGCCAATCCAAATAAGCAATGCCAAGGGGCGCTTATTTTTGATCATACTCATCAACGACAGCTTACGTTTCACAGTCGTGCCGTTGTCTTAGCCAGTGGTGGCTTGGGGCAACTGTTTAAACGTGCCAGCGCGCCAAATGTCTGTGTCGGCGACGGGGTTATGATGGCATGGCAAGCAGGCTGCCGCTTAGCAAATTTAGAGTTTATCCAATTTCATCCGACCGGTTTGGCATTAGATGACAGTAGCTTTCTAATATCCGAAGCACTACGCGGTGAAGGTGGACGGCTGACTTGTCCGCAAACTGGCAAGCGCTTTATGTTAGAGATTGACGAGCGAGCGGAATTGGCACCGCGCGATATCGTCGCGCGCGCCATCGCTGAGCAGATCAGTAATAATGGTCTTGGCTACGTGCATCTGGATGTCAGCCATTTGCCAGAACAATTTTTACGAGAGCACTTTCCACAGATTTATCAAACACTATTAGAGCTTGGCATCGATATCACGAAACAACCTATCCCCGTTGCCCCTACCGCTCATTACAGTTGTGGCGGTGTGATAACCTGTGCCAATGGTTTGACCGATGTGATAGGTTTATATGCTGCAGGCGAAGTTGCCTATACTGGTCTGCATGGTGCGAATCGCTTGGCGAGTAATTCACTTTTGGAATGCGTGGTGGTTGGGCGCAATATTGCTGCTGACTTGCCGCACTATTTGAAAGCATTAGAAAATCTAGATACCGTTGCCATTTATGATCACTTAAATTTATCAGGGACTACTATTTGGACACCACCAACGCTTAAAGACGCTCAGGCCGTCATACTACCACTGTCTAATTTACCTGTATCTCCTTCATATGGAAGCAAGGCGAATGACAATGTTAATGACAATATAGAGGCTGACATTAGCGAAATAACCGCACAGCTAAAGATATTGATGACCAATAATATGGGCATTACTCGCAGGGCTGGGCAATTAGAACAAGCCTTGATACAGATAGAAAGTTGGCAGCATCAGCTTAGATACCTCAAGTCTCATTCAACCAACCTCAGTAGTGAGAGTAAGAGCGATACACCTACCCTTGCCAACCTGAGATACTTTCAATTAGCACGACAATTACAATTAGCCACATTGGTTATTCAGTCAGCTTATCAGCGTTATGAGAGTCGCGGTGGTCATTATCGTCAAGACTATCCACATTTGGCATCTACACCTCGGACCAGTGTGATTGCGCCATTATCGAAGTTGATAGATGATGACAAAGCAGGTGACAAAGAGGGTGGCATTGGTTGGTTGGTTCAGCCTATAATCGATGACACAGAGGTTGGATCAGCACATACAGTTGCTAACGTCTAACAGCAATTAAAGGTTGCCACTCTAATCATGACAAAACGGTAAATTGCCGTTCTTTATTGACCTCAAAGTGCTAAAAATATGGCTACTGATTTACAGTTTGTGATCGGACTTATGATGGTCGTCAGTTTGACGTGGGCAATGCTTGCCCTACCTCGCTTGCGTCAGCGCTTACCGAAAATTTATTTGATTGCCCGCTCGTGGTGGCTGATGCTAGCAGCGCTTTGCGCTTGTTATGTTATCGCTAAGATAACTGATAATAGCCAGCCCTCACAGCCTCCTACCTACCCATACCAGTGGTTACTCATCGCCTTTTTCGTCTTAATTGGTCTGCGTGGCTGTTATGAGATCAAACGCTTATGGTGTCTGCGCAACAAAGCTGTGCTGATTCACAAGCTCCAAGCGCGCGGTTTACAAGCAAATACTCAGCCTTTTAGCAAAACTCCTAACCATTCTACTCAAGCTTACACACGTTTAAATCTATTAGACCTAGTCTTTAGTTTTGCTTTTATCGCACTGATTATCAGTCTCATTGCCTTACAACAATTAATCTGGCAACGCGAGCAGTATGGCGTTTTATTTTTTGTATTATTCGCCAGTCAATTTAATGATATTGCCCAGTATTTATGTGGACAATTGCTTGGTCACAAGCTGTTTAAGCGCGGTCTTGCCCCAACCATTAGCCCGAATAAAAGTATCGAGGGCGCTCTTTTCGGTAGTATGCTCGCGGCAGTATTGGCAACGCTATTAGGCATTTGGCTCACGCCGTTTAGTTGGTTGGTATGCTCATTAGCCGCTTATGGCTTAGCGGTCAGTGGTATCGCTGGAGACTTATTAGAATCCGCCTTTAAACGTCAGCACGGGGTAAAAGATACGGGTACGATGCTTGCCGGACATGGCGGCGTATTAGATAGAGTGGATAGCTTGCTCATTGGTGTGCCGCTATTTACCTTGTTTTATTGGCTGCTTGGGTAAGCGGTTAAAGTCGATCCACTTTTAAATGAATATAGTGCTACTAGGATGAATTATTCGCAGCCTCTGTCGGCGTAGGCACAGCAAGCAAGAAAAATGGATACCAGTAGCACGTTATAATAGTTGTCTTTCTTTTATTTAGTATATCAACTAGGTTTATCCAATTTACTACGCAATATCCAGTTAAGCACAGGCTTAGGGAAATGATTGAGCGCCCGAGTAATATAGCGCATGGAGCGTGGAAATATGGCGAGCTCAATATCGTTATCAATCGCTTGCATGATATGGTCAATTGCTGTTTGAGTCGTCATTATAAAGGGCTTATGGCTGGCATCACCGTTATTTAAATCGCGTAAGGCTTGGGTATCGATATAGCCCGAGGCGATGCAGTTGACTTGAATATGATAAGGCGAAAGTGCCGCTCGATAAGCGCTAGCAATCGCAATCATCGCGCGTTTGCTTTTGGCATAAAGACTGGTATAAGGATAATCCATAATACCGGCGATAGAGGCGATACAAATCAGGCTTCGTCTGTTGTTTTCGTTGAAATCTGATGGATAGCTTTGGCGCTTTAACTGCTCACTTGCCCATCTAAAAACCTGCTCAAACGCTTGCAAATTAATCGCTAGCATTTGATCGCTGTCCACTTGACTAAGATGGTGGACGCGCTCATTGGTGTAACTGCCCGCACTATAAATCACTCTTTGAAAACTAACATCTGACAAGCTCTCTAACAAACTTTGTGTTTGCACGCTATCCGTTAAATCACAACAATGAGTATTGATATTAGAGTGTTGCTTTTTGATATGGGTTATTTTCTCCATACTATGGCCAACGACACTCACCTGCCAGCCAAGCGCCTGATGATGCAGCGCCAATGCCAAGCCAAGTCCGCTCGTACCACCAAAGACGATGATATGCGATGGCTGATGAGTTGAATTAGATTGTGTAAGGTCTTTCATTTGCGAGTTCATAGCCCATGCTGTTGTATATAGTTGACCGTACGCTGATAGCCATACTGCCACTGCGCCTGCATTTGCTGTACAAAGCCATCATAATCACTGTGAATGAGTTCAACGGTCATTTGCCTGATATTAAAACGCTTTTGTACATGCTGTCCTGCCAACTGTTGGCCATTATCTGCAAAGGGTAACCAATGCAATTGACGGCTATTTCTTTCTGACTCCACAAGTGATGACGTTTCCATTGGCTGATAACCATGCACTTGTGCCAAACGCTCATTGGGGTCAAAACCAAAAACGCGCTGAATCGCTGGTGCCGCCAGCCATGAATCATAACCTGCCTTGGTCTCTGCAAATACCGTCTGTCCTAACTGACACGCCAGCTCAATGGGCGTGAGATTAATTACCCCTCCTAAGCACCAACCCAAATCGTCTATAGGCGTCGGTGGTAGATAATACATATCTGCCATAGAAGCACGAACCGCTGAATTAAATGCCCACTGCTTTACGACATTTACTGATTGATGAATACGCCTATCGGCAAACGTATGCGCAGGTGAATCAAGTATTTCATCAAAGTGCTCTGATGCTGCCAAACGCGGTGGCGCAAATAATAACTCTTGCAACTTAAAATCATCGTAAACAGAACTATTAGCAGTAGGCATCTGATTAGATGTTTGACTGGAATTTTTATGTAGTCGGCTGGCAATAATGGCTATCTCTGGTGCTATTTTATTAACATTACTATTACTAGCAGAAAAATGGGATAACTCATCCAGCCATTGTCCCTCGTTATCTATCCGAAACATCGCTAACTGCTGCAACTCATCTAATAGTCGCTCGTAGCTATCTGCTTGCTGCTGTTTTTGGCGGTTAGAAACTTGCCGTGACAAGCGCCAGCGTTTTAGTGCCTGCGTCATATAACGTATTTTCGAACGTTTATTGGCTTCATCTGGCGCGACATGTCTGATTGCAGTAATGACTCGATATAATTCACGACTGCACATGAGCTCCTGCAAATCCTTGGGGTCAGGCGCTAGATTGACCAAATAAGCCGACAGACTACCACCGCAAGTGCCGACGATGATATCTGGCGTCAAATCATGGGCAACCAATGCTGCATAACTGCCTAAATAATAGGCAAAACGGGAGCCGCCCCCTGAAAACAGCTGGACGCGCTCATAAGGCTTGGCACTTTTACTGTTCAAGGGCTTGGCACTTTTATCACTCATCTATTATCCATCTATCACTGAGCAGCATTTGGTGCTGTTTTAATCGCTAGCGACACGGTAAAGATACCAAAGCGATCGATACGCATGGCGACTTTCTTAAAACCAGCATTCTCAACCAATTGATCCATTTCCGCTTGTGAGCGACAGCGCATCACCCAACTGCTACCGCGATGATTGTTTAGGGTTTTACTAATAAATTCCTGCTCAGGATGCCAAGGCTGATTGGTATAAAGTAAATAACCATCAGATTTTAAACGGTCATAAATACCCGCCAATGCAGTGGCAGGGAGCGTATTATCAGAAAATAATTCAAAAACCCCAGAAGCAATAGCGATATCGAATTTTTTATCATCAAGACCTTTAGCATTGTTACTTCCCTTCTGCATATTAGAATAACTGGCAGGGTCAAACGCATCTTTTTGACAAGTAAGGACACGATCAGCAATCTCTAACTGTTCCGCCTTTTTCTGTAAGGCTTGGATATTATGCTGCTCATAATCGCGTAGCTCAGCATATAAGCTTTCAAACTCTGTCAATAAGTCAAAGGCATAAAAGCCATGCCCACTAGCGATATCGAGTAGTTTTGGCTGGAATGACTCAGTGCTGTTGTGATTAGCTTGGTTTTGCCTAGCTTGGTTATGATTGCCAGACTTAATATCTGCTAAAGCTTCACGTGCGAGCTCCAGTATATGCTCACGGCGGATACGAATCCCTTGCCAACCAATATTGCTTAAGTAAAACTTATCGACTGCCTGACCAAATTTATTTTGACCGCTCGGCTGATTATAATAAACATGATCGAGCGAGTGACCCGAATCAAATCCATGCTCCAGTCCTGTGGCAATCGCGTCGCTAACATGACCAAATTTTTGCATGGCGAATCGGGTAATGGCAAAGCTTGGGTTAAAGGGTTTAATCGCTAAGCGGTCAACTTTATCTTTACTGGCACTATTAAGATGAGCCGCGCTTAAATCAGGCGCTTTAACATCGGTACTGAATACCTGCTCAGCGAAATCGATACAATCCGCGAAGACGTCTGCCTTATTGGTCTCATGAAAGATCGCATGGTAGCTATCTGGATATAATTGCCAGCGTTTATCAGTGGTATTGATGGCCTCATAAAAATCGCGCTCTGCCTGTTTATCGACCACGTAATCCTTACCCGCACATAATATAAAGGTTGGCACGGTGATAGCACCCGCATCATCGAGCAAGCGTTGACCCGTTGCATGCGTATCGATGAGCAAGTCGGTCGAGATGCTATTCGATATCAGCGGATCGGCATTATAAGCTTGCTGTGCGTCTTTATCATGCGTTAAGACTTGCGCCTTGACGTAGCTGCTCACGCGTGACATCAGTCCAAGCGCGCGAGCCACCTTTAGCGATGGTATGGCAAATGGCATGTACAAGCGAATACTCAACGCTGGCGTACCCAATATCATCCCGCGAATATTGGGGGCATAATCATGTACCCATGCTGCGGCGAGTACCGCGCCGATACTGCTGGCGACGATTAACGTATCGGTAATAGCAATGCCTGTTTGCCCGATAACCAGTTGCACAAAACCGTCTAAATCGCGCTCAAGCTCGGTGACGCTTTCGGCATGGTCTTTGATACCACCTGAGCGCCCATTACCACGCGCATCCCAAGCAAATACTTGATAGCCAGCTTTTGCAAATTGTTCCCCAAGTTTTGCTAAGCGTCCAGAATGTTCGTGACCACGATGTAATAGAATGACTTGGCGCTGTTGTGTGTGTTGCTGACTGGTTTGTTTGATAACCTCTAAAGGCATCGTTAGCCAATAGCGGTAATAAATCGCCGTGCCATCATAAGCGTTGTAGCAACTTTCACCGTTTACAACTTCGGACGATGATAAATTAAGATCAGCGCTAACCTGCTTTGGAGCAGCTTTGGCATTGGGAGACTGGGCATTTTCAGAAATAGCAGGCATTGTCTGGGACTCCAAAAGGGACGTTTTAGCAGCAGAGTTTGATAGATGGGCATTTAATAAAGGAAAATTTGATGAAAAGGTATTGGGAGATAGCGTATCAGGTTGATCAATAATCGCTTGGCAATCGATAGACGAAATAGATTGATACGATGATTCTGGTATTGACTCAAGACTGTCTAAACGGTTTGAGCGTAGCACAGGTGGTTTACGCATCAAATATAATTCTGCCATATAACGCAGTCGATTAAGGCAGGTTTTAAGTAGCAGCGCTTCTGTCACTATAAATAATTGTCCTACTCTCATATGAGATAGCGCGATCGGTGCTTTAATTGCCATAACAGTGCCAAGCACACCGAGCACAAAAGCACGATCACTTTTGCCCAAAGGCCCTTGATTCGCCCGAACATTTAAGCTTTTATTACTAATTATCGCTAGCAATTCAGTGCCAATACTAAGCACGATTAGACCGACAATATGTGGCTGATGGATTGATATACGGTTTGGTAAATTGACTGTCGACGCTTGCGCATTATCATTCGCAACATGCGGGGCAAGACTTGCGATAAGCGCCGTATCAGCCACGATATCGCCCACTTCATTAAGCACTGCGCCAAGTTTAGAAGCTTGCCCATGCTCGCGTGCCATCATGCCATCGATCGCATTGAGCGCCATGCGTACAAAGAGAGATGATGGCAACAGCAACCAGAGTCTAGGCTGATTTTGCGCAGGTTTAGCAATGACATACGCCGTACCAAGGCTCAATAAGATGGCTGATACGGTCACTTGGTTAGCGGTAACCTTTTGCTCAACCAATGCATCGCTAATGGGACGCAATTGATCTTGAAATTGAGACTTGAGCTGATAGAGCGACATAAGGCGAACCAAATATATTCAGTTCTTTAATGTAGCAACAAAAGTTGGTTAGGTAAATACGTAAACGTTGTTAGTAGTCAAATTATCATGAATAAAACCCTAACTTACGGCTTCGTGATTCAGTTGCTTACTTTAACGCCCAATATTTAGTCGTTAAACAGTCAGCTTTTACAAGGAATCTTAGTCGCTCATGTCAGTATTAATAGCTTGATATGATACAATCCCCAGCTTCCTAAAAATGCCTTCGAAAGCTGCGAGCACATCATCATGCAAAGCCTAGTTACCCTTGTTTTGGTATTAATGCCAATGTTTATTGGCTTTGCCATCCCCTCCAATCCCAAAATGACCAAGCTTGCTGATAAAGGCTTGTCTTATTTGGTATTTATTATCTTAGCGCTGATTGGGATTGAGCTGTCGCAAGTGGAAGGGCTTGGCAGTCAGATAGGCGAGATTGCCCTGTATGTGACCATATTATCAATATTGACGATTGGGTCGGGCTTATTTGCCTTGATGTTATTCGATCATTTGCGCCCGTGGCATGCCAAAAAACCCAGCGTAAAATCTAAAGAGCACCGTGTCAGCATCCGTGGCAGCTTGGCACAAGTGATTTGTGTGGTGATTGGTATGGTGATTGGATACTTCCTGCCAGAAAATTATATGCCACCCGAAAATACGATGACGGTGATGTTAATGATATTAATTTTGCTAGTCGGTATTGGCTTAAAGGGCTCGGGTATTACTTTAAAAGAAGTGCTGCTTAATAAACGCGGGGTGGAAATGAGCGTTATCTTTACGCTCTCGGTATTGGTTGGTGGTTTATTCTTTGCGCTGATGTTTAGCGATGTCTCTTGGACGAAGGGAATGGCATTGGCGTCAGGATTTGGTTGGTATTCGCTATCAGCAATCGTCATGACCGATGCTTATGGCGCGGTTTGGGGCAGTGTCGCGCTATTTAACGACTTGGTACGTGAGTTTTTTGCGCTGATATTTATTCCTGTCTTTATGCGTAAATATCCGTCAGCGGCAGTAGGACTTGGCGGTGCGACGAGCTTGGACTTTACCTTACCCATTATTCAGCAATCTGGTGGTCTAAAAGTCGTGCCATTGGCGATTAGCTTTGGTTTTATTATTAATATTGTCTCGCCTGTGTTAATGGTGGTATTTTCGGCGTTGGGGTAAGGTTGAAACTTGATAATTGACAGTCATTAACCATCACTTGCACCGTTATTCAAATAACTCACAGTGCTTGGCGTATCCACCATATCTTTGCATATCAGATTTATATTCAAGACTCATCAAATCATGGACGGTACTACTTGCCATTAAAGTGGCGCGGCGCTGTTTTGCCTCAAGACCTTTTAGATTAAGTGCTTTAAAACTAGGGTTTATATAATCTGTCTCTCTAACCAATAGTTTATTTGAACACTCATAAGTACGGATACGCTTAGCATCGATGTTATATTGAAATACTAAAGTGTTCTTAATAATAAGAGCGCGATTGCGTGATAAAGAATCGAAACTAAGAGTCGCTAAAGCATCTTCATCAATTTCATTGGTAGCTGCATGACCAAAAATAAAAACACTGGCTTCTGGATACTCGTTGATTTTTTCTGCTATTTTTATAAACTCTGTATCATAAATAGCAGGTAGTTGATTGCTTATAGGTAGAAAAAATCCCCTAAACTCCATTTCGAGTGCATCACCGCCCTCAATTATTATTTTACAACCTTTAGCGTCAACCACTACGTTAGGTGGCGTTTCAGGGCATTCGTCTATAGCATCAAGCACGCCATCGCCATCTAAATCGCTATCCGCCTGCATCGTCCTGATATTTTCATATTGCGGTATGGTTTTGGGCGGTACAATTTCGGTCGTTTGGCAGCCAGCTGATATTATAGATGCTGCTAGTAACAACAACGTGCTATGGGTTTTCATGGTCATTATTACACTCTCTTTATCCAGAGTAATTTACCACTTAATTTGTCATCATTTTCACGTTTTTTAAAACGCTCAATATATTAATCAACATTGCTAATAAGCGCATAAATACGCTGGTTGAGCCAACTGTTTTCGGCGTCATTTGTCGCAATTGGGCGCTCTGATCCATAGTAAACGGTCTTGATGCGATCAGGATCAATATTATGTTTCATGGTCATATAATTTTTAATCCCTTCCACACGGTATCTTGATAATGTTTGATTGGCACTATTGTCTTCACTTTTGGATATGTGCCCTTCGATATGCATAACAGCGTCCAAATGATCTTGCATTTTTTTGCCTGCGTTATCTAGCTGTTCATAATACTCATTTTTTATCTCACTGCTATTTTCATCATAATACGCTCTAGCTTCCATCATAAATTCATTTTCACCAAAAAGTAAGGAATGCGGACAACCCCTTTCATCTATCACCACGTTAAAAGGTGTACCTGGGCATTCGTCTATATCGTCAAATATGCCATCGCCATCTGAATCAAGAATATCCGCTTGCATCGTCCTGATGCTTTCATATTGCGGTATAGTTTTGGGCGGTATAATTTCAGTCGTTTGGCAACCAGCTAGCGTTATAAATGTGGTTAATAATAAAATACAATAGCGTTTCATTATGATTCTTCCTTGAAAACAATACTTCCGTGAGATGATCCAAAACTCATTTACCTGTCAGGTAAAAGTAAAGTAAAATCTGAATTAAGCCATCGGCAGCGCTTTATTCACCTGACAAGCACGGTCATGCCATTGTACAAAATCATCAATACTGGCTTGTACTTTGCTGTTATTAGCAACTTCTTTACCAGCCATACTTTCAACATAATGGCACGCTCGATAGCCTTGGGCAAAACGATCATAGTCAACAATCCACTGTTTACGCGCCTTTAACGCGTCTTGACGTTGCTCAATGCTATTCTCCACATCGGTATTATCAGAGCCAAACCAAAAGTCCTTAGCAGGGATATCTTTAGCCAACTTATTATTTTCAACCTCAGTCATACGCCACGGCTTGGCAGTCAACCGCGCTCGAAAACACTGCTGCACCTGACTCAGCCGCACATAATTGGCATCCGCATGGAAATACTCAAACCATTCTTCGACTAATTTATCACTTGGCGAAATGGTATCGTGTGTGGCGATAATACGAAAACCTGCAGGCGTCTGATATAAACGAAAGGACTCGTTGGGATAATTGGCGACGCGATTTATGATTAAATCTGTCATATAAGGCAGTAACGAGGCGGCGTCATCGGCATATTTTTGCGTGCGGGTCTTGTCTCTGGCACTGGCTTGTTGCCACAAATAAGCAGTCACACCAAACATAACGACTAACAGCCATAACCATGACAATCCTAGCCAAGCGATGACACTGGCGATGAGTATAAAGGCAATAACAAAAAACCAAATTTTAATTTTGCTGGTGGGATTACTTTGATTAACGAGAAAGGCAGGCATAAAGCCATGATGGGTATAATCATCAGGATAGATATGACGCAATAAATCGTCATTATCAACATCAATAATAGCGATGTTATCAACGTTGGCGACTTGTGCGCCGTAACTATTACGCGTAACGATAAGCTTCGTCACTGCTGCACTATTAGTGGATAATTCATTTTCTGGAAAATCATGCCTAGAAATAATCTCTTCACGAATGGGAATACCGTTGCTTGCGTTATATTCTTCCCTGCGCTCACGACGTAAGATATCTTCACCTGCCAGCCAGCAGTTATGCGCCTCACTCACGCGAGATTTAGCATGGCTTAGCGCTTCTGCTTGACTGACATCTGACCAACCGTAACGTTTCATAGTGGCTTGCTTGGAAGGGTTACTAGACGTTTCTAGCGATTCAAAGCGCTGTTTGTGTTGCGCCCAGTACTTCGGGATGAGCATAGGATTTGCCTTGGTATAGCTGTTTTAAATCAAAATCTGCTGATTGACCATTAAATAATTAATCTTCAGGCTCCATAGTTATACTAGTAACTCGGCGGTGCATAGACATCTCCTCTTCGGTATCAAAATCTGCAGTAGCTACCCCATAAACTCGGCGATTCATAGACTTACCTTCTTCAGTATCAGAGGATGCAATAGGCTGTTCAGCACCAAAACCAAAGGCACTTAAACGATTAGGATCAATTTGATGCTGCATTATCAGATAGTTTTTGACGATAAGCGCCCTATTTCTTGCTAAAGAATTAGGTTGCAGGGCTGTATCAGTAGCGGATATTTCATTTGTGGTGGCATGCCCTTCAATACGCATAGTTGCCGTATAGTACTCTTGCAGCTTTGCTGCTACTTTATCAAGCTCAAGCTGATACTCTGGCGATAGCTCACTGCTACCCTTGGCAAAAAAGGCACGATATTCCATTTTTAGACCTATCCCCATGCCAGTAAAGGGACAACCCCTTTCATCTGTTACTACATTTCTTGGAGTACCTGGGCACATGTCTATATCATCAGAATATCCGTCGCCATCGCTATCTAAAATAGCTTCAACAACTGGTATATCAATAATTTGAGTTGCTTGATTAGACAAGTCGGCGGTTTGACAGCCTGTTAATAATGAAGCACTTACCAAAACTAAAAACGTATTTCTTGGTTTAATTATCATTGTATTTTACCTTTAAAACTCGATACATCTGTTTGAGCCTAGGTCATTTTGATAATGATCAGCTTTGTGGTTTTTTGAATCGCTTACTAAGCTATAAACTCTACGATTCATAGATCTGCCTTCCTCGGTATCAGAAGGTGCAATAGAACCTTTAATACCGCAATCGAGAGTAGTCAGACGACTAGGCTCAATTTTGTGATTTAAAATTAGGTAATTTTTAACAATGAGCGCTCTACTCTTAGCCAGCGAGTTCGATTGCAAAATTGAGGTAGAAGCTTCATTGACCTCGTCCTCTGAGACATGAGCTTCAATTTTTATAGTAGCCGTCTCATAGTTATTCATCTGTTCTGCTACTCTATTAAGCTCATCATGATACGGTGGCAATAGCTCACTGCTATCCTTGGTAAAAAAAGCACGATACTCCATCATTGGAGGCATACCAATAAGACTTATAACCTCAGGACAACCTCTTTCGTCCATTACCACGTTCTCTGTCGTATTTGGACACTGATCCAACTCATCAGGAACGCCATCATTGTCACTATCTAAATTAACGACAACCGTTGGCATGTTGATGGTTTGACTTGTTTGCTTAGACAAATCGGCGGTTTGACATGCGGATAGCGTTAAGACGCTGATTAAAACAACAAGCGTACTTCTTAATAGCATGGTCATGTCTTCTACCTTTAAAATTGCTGACAAAATTCTTTATAGTACGTGAGTGAGTGCTCATTACCACTGCCCGTATAAAAATCATCTGCCTTTAACGCTTTACCATAAATACGCTGGTTCATTAAAGCGCCTTCCTCATTATCGTTAGGTGCAATCGGCATACTATCAGCGCAATCAAACGTATAAATTTTATCAGCAGCTATATTTCTGTTAATCAAAGCAGTTTTTATTACCTGTGCCCGCTCACGGCCTAATAGACGTTTATCAGCTTTTACTTGATTCGTTTTTCCGTCTATATCTACTGATTTTTGCGCAGCTTCAGGCTCCGAGATGTGACCAGATAAGACTACCACCAGCTCAGGATCACTATGCATTTTTTCCGTTACTTTTTCTACTTCTGGTAAGTACTTCGTTTGCAACTCATTACTATTTTGCTCAAAGAAAACTCGTAGCTCCATCGTAAGATAATCGATCAAGCTCACCGCTACTGGACAGCCATACTCATCTACCACTACCCCTTTAGGAGTGTTTGGACAGTTATCAAGTTCATCGGGCACGCCATCATTGTCTGTATCTGCAAGTGGCTCTATCAGGACTTTAGGTGTGTTGTCTGCCTTTTCATCGATTATGGTTTTTTTGGGTACGGATTGGCAGGAAGTTAAAGTAAAACTAGCTATTACCACGGCTATCGTCATCCATGACTTAGTTTTCATACGCCATCCTTAGTGTAGTTAATAACTTCAATAAAACGCTAAACCCCGCTCGCCTGCTTAGCAAACAGTCTCATCAATGGCTTAATCTTGCCAACTCGATACATACCTTCGCTGCGGATTTGTTGAATAGGACGCATCTGTGCAAGCGACCCTGCAAATAGCCAGTTAAGCGCGGAAAAGCTATGCATCATTAGACTGTTATGCGGACGGCGCAAACGCTCGTAGCTACGCAACGTTTGATTGCTGCCCCAACTGGTTCCACCGCTACGGGCAAAGTCGTGTGACAATTGCTCGCTTAACGTCTGCACATCGAGCATGCCCAGATTCAACCCTTGACCTGCCAGCGGATGCACGCCATGTGCCGCATCACCGATTAAGACCAAATTATCTGCGACATAACTTTTCGCTTGTTGCGCGGTCAGTGGAAAGCTCGCGATGGACTCAATCTGAGTGATAGCACCTAGCTCATAGTTACTGGCAGCAGCCAATTTATCAGCAATGACGCGCGCGTCCTCCTCTATCAACGCCAATGCTTGATTGCGCGGCAACGTCCACACGATCGACTGCCAGTGTTGCGGCTTGGCTTTATCTGCATCAGTGATATCCGCTAACGGCAATAGTGCCAGCGTACCTGTGGGCAGCATCGCCTGACGGGCGGTTGCTTGGTGAGGTTTTTCAGTTTGAATAGCGCAGCAAATCGCCGTTTGCTTATAGTCTAAAGTATCTAGTTCGATAGCGGCTTGCTGGCGCACAAATGAACCGCGGCCATCCGCGCCCACTAATAATTGAGCGTCAATCACAGTACCATCATCAACGGTGACACGATAACCTTGCTCTGCACCCAGCCAATCCATATTGATAACTTTATGTCCAGCGATGACGGTTAAATAGTCACTGACATCATCTTCAGATAAACGCTGCCATAACGCATGTTCAATGATGGCGGGCTCAACCATGCTGCCAAGCATTTGCGGCAGCGTACTGTTAGGATGATTGTCGCTGCTATCGCCAAATAACAGCTCGCCCATACCGTTGAGTTGCCATACCTGCATTTGTGAGTAGTCCGCTTTACGCTCAGAGGCAGCAATCTTTTGCCACGCGCCGACATCGCTCAGCAAGTTAATACTGGCCACGCTCAGTGCATAAACGCGAGCGTCGCGAGCGCTCAATACTTCTTGCCAATCCGACTCATCACGCGCAGGACGTGCATCAATCAACGTCACGGGCATTTTTGCTTGCGCCAGTTTTAACGCCAATGTCGCCCCAACAATACCGCTACCGATAATCAGCGTATGATTATTTTTCATAAGTTATTCCTACATTTAAGTGCCATCGTATAGAACATTGGTATAGACAATTAATATAACGTGCTCGTGCTATGACAAACTACGACTTCAAGCCCATCGCATAGTTAGCGATTAGCGGCTTAATATTTGGCAGTTTATCAAAGGCAACCAAAGCCACGTTACGTGCCAGCTTCACCGCTGGATTTGGATGCGTAAAGCCATGTACGACGGCATCACAAAAGCGAATGACGCGTTTTTGATCCGTTTGACGTGCCTTCTCATAGCGTTTTAACAGTTGCGTATCACCGATATCTGCGCCCTTTAACACTTGCCTACTCATCATTTGCGCCAGTACATGAGCGTCACGCATACACAGGTTAAAGCCTTGTCCAGCGACTGGATGCAAGGTGTGCGCTGCATTACCCATGATGACGCAGCGACCCTCGACTTGTTTGTCAGCGAGCACTCGCGTTAAAGGATAAGCGCCGCGACGACCAGCCGCTATAAAGGTGCCAGCGCGCGCGCCAAAAGCCTGCTGCAAGGTTGCCAAGAAATGCGCACCATCTTCTAGATACTGCGTTTCCTCACCCGTTGGACAAACCCAAACGACTGAACGTCTATAGCCTTTTTGATAGTCATCATTACCATCACCTTCTGGATCGGTCAATGGCAATACCGCCAGTGGCCCTGCTGGGCTAAAACGCTCAATCGCCACATGCTCATGTGGCTTGTCAGTCTCTACCACGCCGACGATAGCAGTTTGCTGATAATCATAAGTTGTCGTGCCGATATTCAATAGCTGACGTACGGTAGAGTCACGACCATCACAAGCGACCAACACGCTGCCCTGCAATTGCTGCTCATCGTCCTTTTCACCATGACGGCTAAAGCTCAGCGTCACCATATCGTTTTGCTGCGCAACTGCCGTGACATTGGCATTATCAATCAAAGTGATCAGCGGTTCTTGTTGCGCAGCTAATAACAGCTTGCGTCCGAGCCACGCATTTTCCATTACTTGGCCGAATGACTCGACCCGCTCTTCCGCTTTGTTTAATTGCGCGCGCCCAAAGCTGCCCTGCTCGCTAATTTGCACCGCATCAATACGGCAAGCGTGACTTTGCAGCTCATCCCAAAGGCCAATCTCTTGATAGATCTGTACCGTGCGCCGCGATAAAGCAGTATTACGGCTATCCAAATAATGGCGGCGCTTAGCATCATCACTGGGACTAATGGTTGGATAGCTCATCTTCTCAAGCAAGGTGCTACCAATACCATGATGTGCGAGTAACAGCGCAAAAGACAAGCCTACATGACCACCGCCGGCGATAAGGACTTGCTGCTCAGTCATTGCCTTTGTATTTTTAGACTGGTTTGTAGCATTCGATAAATTTGAACCTTTCTGTTGTGTCATTATTATTCCTTATGTGATCTCTTTAGCATGCTGGCTGGCTATCCATCATTAGCAAAAACGAGTTATTGATGAACCTTCAAGAACGTTATTATCGTAGACGTTATATTGTTCTATCTAAAAACGTCATCGTTCTATTAAGACGTGAATTTCTCTGTTAAGTTAGCTATTTAGATATAGTCAAAATATCCTAAAAACGCGACGGTATGGCTGATATTATTTTTCACCACTATAACTAATTAAATTGTGATGATATGGCTGATAGATTACCACAAATTGTCTACTATTCTGTGCTCTCGACGGTATAGACAGCGTGTACAAAAACTATTGAAATATCTAAAACAGCAGTGATAGTGTGCTTGAGACACAAAGTTATATAGTTTAAGCATCAGCGCTTGTAAAATCTTGGCGCAGCGGTTGCAATCGTCATACAAAAACAAGGCCTTTCACGCCATCTATTGCTTGAATTTTAAAATCTATCTACCATAATGAAGGCAGGCCATTCACTTATTATCATCCACAAACCCCACAATAATTTTACCGTCATTGTTGTCGCTACTCTCTAAAAGCAATAAAGCATTACTGACTATTTTATCTATTATGCCCCTGCTTCTATCAATAAATAGCAATAGCATCGGGCTACCAATATAAGGATAATCGATTGACTGACTCCATGAGCCGCCGTATAAAGTTCGAATCATTGACTCCAGCACAGCTAAAAACCGTGCTTGGTGAATACAATAACCACATGAAATATATCCAAGAACGCCTCGATATCAAAATTAGCCAACGCCAAGGCGATTTTTGTTTGAGTGGCGATATCACTGGCGTTGAGCGCGGCGAACGTATCATTTATAAAATGGTCGATGAAGCTCAAAATTCAAAAGATATTAGCGCAGAAGAGCTGCACCTCATTATCCAGTCAAGCATCTCGCGCGATCAAGACAATGAGGAAGATGAGCAAGCAGCTGCTGAGGAGAATAAGGACGACTTAGCTACTGCTAGTGAGTTTACCCCGATCAGCTTGCGTACTCGTAATGGTAAAATAATTCCGCGCGGTGGCAATCAGCAGCGTTATGTGAGAGATATTTTATCGTCCGATGTGTCGTTCGGGATTGGGCCTGCCGGTACCGGTAAGACTTATTTGGCAGTCGCTTGTGCCGTCGATATGATAGAGCGTAATGAGATTGAGCGTATTTTATTAGTGCGCCCTGCGGTAGAAGCAGGCGAAAAGTTAGGCTTTTTACCCG
Source organism: Psychrobacter sp. Sarcosine-3u-12 (assembly GCF_002836005.1). Classification (NCBI taxonomy): domain Bacteria; kingdom Pseudomonadati; phylum Pseudomonadota; class Gammaproteobacteria; order Moraxellales; family Moraxellaceae; genus Psychrobacter; species Psychrobacter sp. Sarcosine-3u-12. Next base: position 31,209 of record NZ_PJBY01000096.1, on the reverse strand, counting down.
GTGACTTGTCACAAAAAATCGATCCCTACTTACGCCCTTTATACGATGCGTTGTACGAGATGCTTGGCTTTGAAAAAGTCGGCAAAATGATTGAGAAGCAAATCATTGAAGTTGCCCCGCTGGCCTATATGCGTGGTCGTACTTTGAACAATTCGTTTGTCATTTTGGATGAAGCGCAGAACACCACGCCTGAGCAAATGAAAATGTTTTTGACACGCTTAGGCTTTGGCTCACGTGCAGTCATCACGGGTGACATTACTCAGGTCGATTTGCCCCGCGGTACCAAATCAGGACTGACGCAGGCGCTCGAAATCCTAAGCGGTATCGAAGAGATTCATATCACTAAGTTTGATTCAAAAGACGTGGTCCGCCATCAGTTGGTGCAACAAATCGTTGAAGCTTATGATGTGTTTGATAATGAGCAGTTGATACTAGAAGAAAAACGCAAACAAGAACGCTTAGCTGAGCAAGAGCGCAGACAAGCGATAAGTAACGCGGCGGCTAAACTATAGGTGAAAAGCTATAGCTGTTGAATTGTAGCTATCATGAAACGTTTAGCTTTAAAACGTTTAGCTTCAAACTAATCAAAACCGGATTACTAAAGACAGTAGTTCGGTTTTTTATTAGGCCGTGCTATTTGTTAATAGGATAGAAAAATGAACCAATCTAATGATAATAATATGAATGAAACAGATGCAAACAATCTCACCAGTGCTGAGCTCAATGTCAGCGCTATTGACAGTATTAATGATGATTTGATTGAGCGCTTTTATAGTGAAGATAGTCTGTTGTCAGTCATAATGGCGACTTTAAATTATATCGATAAACGTATTAACACTGGCATGACGCTGCCTTATTTTGCAGATATCAGTCATGAGCAATGGCAACAGAAGCCAAAAGCACTCGATATATATATTACGGATGAGGCGGAGGGACGCGAGTTAAATCTGGAAGCGCGTGGCAAAAATTATGCGACCAATATTCTGTCCTACCCCAGTGAGATGCCAGCCAACATTCTTGAGCTGATGCCAACGCTGCCGCTGGGTGAGCTAATTATTTGTCATGAAGTCATGGTACGTGAGGCCGCCGAGCAAAACAAAACCGTCGCGCAGCATATTAGTCACCTATTGATACACGGTATGCTGCACTTATTAGGGTTTGATCATGAGCTCGGACAGACCGAGCAAGATGAGATGGAAAGTTTTGAGATTGAGATTTTGGCAGGTTTAAACCTACCAAATCCTTATATTTAATTTAATGGCTGTTTAACTTAATAACCGTTAAGTTAATAACGGTTATTAAGCGATAAGTTAATAAACAGTTAAATTTATGCGGACAATCTTTGGTTAGTCTTTAGTCATGGTTAGCTTTTGTGCCTCACCCATTTGGTTAATCATTTGATCTAGACCTTTGACATGGACACTGCGCTGCGGGAATGGAATCTCAATTTTCTCATCATCAAGCGCATGTTTAAACTGTTCAAGCAAGTCACATTGCATTGACCACCAGTCGGCGTTAGTCGTCCAGACATTTAAAGTCAGATCAACCGAGTTATCACCTAGGTTGGTCACCCGTACGATGGGCTCAGGGTCCGTAAAGGCCATTGCATTATTTCTAGCCAAACTTAGCATGACCTCTTTTGCCGTTTTAATATCGGCATCATAGCCGATACCTACTGTGATATCGACACGGCGATTGGGCAGCGCCGTATAGTTGATGACCGCTGAGGTAGTGATATTGCTATTAGGAATAATAATATCGTGATTGTTGGTCGTCGTAATATGCGTATTGACTAGCGTAATCTCAGTGACGGTGCCAGTGTAACTGCTGATCTGCACAAAATCACCGCGTACGAAGGGACGAAAAGTCACAATCATGATACCAGCCGCGAAGTTTGACAGCTGATCTTTGAGGGACAGACCAATCGCAACCGCAGCACCACCTAATATAGCGACAACCGAGGTAGTCTGTACGCCAACTTTACTTAGCGCAGCCAAAGATACCACGACCAGCAGTACCCCATAAATTAACCGACCTAAAAAGCTTGCAACGGTGTCATCTAAGTGGCTACGTAGCATAATTCGATGCGCGACGGTGACAGCTTTTTTTGCCAGCCAGCGCCCTACGACGAATATGAGTATGGCTAAGGCCACTTTAATAACTAAGCCTAAAGCGTTACTGGTTAAGCTGGCAACATCTACGGTAAAACCTAAAAATTCCATACTGACTCTTTACTCTATTACTGTGTTTTATGAATGTGGGTAGTTGCTATAAAAGACACGATTATTAAAAAACGGTCATTAAAGACTATCATTAAAAAATTGTCGTTAAATTTATACCGTTATAGACGTCATTTTGAAAAATAGAATGGGCTTTTAACAGTTTAATAAGTCACGTCTACTTTGTCACTATAACGATAGGTACGTATCAAACGCAACTCGACGATATCATGCATGTCTTCAGTGAATTTGCCAAAGGGCGCTGCTTGCCGTACTGATTGCTTGGCAGCTTCATCGAGTATCGTGGAGTTTGAGCTTTCAAGCAGACGAATGGCTTTAATATTGCCATCATGATTGATAATAACCATGAGGCGCACCTCGCCCGTAATACCTTGCGCACGCGCTTGGGCAGGATACTGTAAGTTGCCAACGCGCTCGACGTGCTCACGAAAAGTATTGATATAATCGGCAGCTGCACCACGCGTCGTTGAATTACTGTCAACGGTCACCACTTTCGACTTGGTCGCGTAGAGCTGCTGACGCTGAGACAGTTGCGCCTCTAACGTGGCAATCTCTTTACGCAGCCGCTCTTCTTGCGCCATGAGATCATCTTTTGCTTGCTTACTGTCATTATCAGACTCTACCGTAGCCTGCCGCCAGCTCAGCGTGGTACGCAGATAGCTCTCTTGATAGCGCTGCTGGCGCACTTGGCGCTGCAAACTGATCACATCTTGCGTTTCGCTCATTTGCTCAGCAGAGAGCGGACTGCTCTGATCGCTCTCTTGCCGCAACGGTTCACGCACTGTGCCACCGCCCTCTTGGGAGGCATTGGCAATAAAATGCGCATCTTCATTCGGCTGCATATTATCGGTAAGTGCCTTAGCCACGTCTTGCATCATCGCGGCAGGGTCTTTGCCCATCGAAAAGCTGATACCAAAAATAATCACCGCATGGACGACAACGGCGATGACAATAGCAACAGGCAAGCTAATATCACGCTTAGGGGTTTGCGCTGAAAAGTGGTAGCTTTGCGAGTCTTTGATATAGGCCACAATTGGTCTCAGCTTTTAGGTATGAGCGAGCTTATAGTTATTTATAAATAAAGGGTGCAGACAATATGATTGTAATGTTGGCGCGCGCTATTTAAAGCACATGAGCATATGTCGGCGCTATCATAACATGACACATAATTATGTCGCTAGCATAACCGTTGCACATTGCATCATCTTGGCCTTTTTTGGCAAAGTCATAACCTAGCGAGGGTGAGACAGTTTTATGACGAATATCCGTTAACAGGGGTACATTATTAGTTTATTAACCTGCAATAGGTTTAAATGAATAGCGACAAAACGCATGTGTTCATTTTGCATGCTGCTGATTTGTTATATACTGTTTCTAATGATGACAATAATAAATAGTAGGTATTACCCTAACAATCGTGAATTTCTATTGTATATGACATAGCGCTGCTCTAAGCTTAGGGCGTGTCCTCCTTTGAAAAATGGAGATAAAAATGAAATAAATTGCAGTCAATCAAGGAAAACAGCGCAGATAATATCGGGATATTGCCCAGCTCTTTGACGACGTTTGACAAAATTTAGCCATTTTTAGTTCATTTAGAGGTTCATCGCTTGAATTGAGGACACGCCCTAGTATCAATATATGTCATTTAAACCCGTTTTATAGTGACCATTTTTTGAGCCAAAACTACTTTGAACTCATGTAGCATGTCTGACTTTTACAAGACGTTTTCTATTTTATAGACGCTATTTTTCATAAACGCTACTTTGCGTCGCCTCTGATGTTGCTGCCCGATAATGATAAGGATAATAAGTTTGAGTGATTTTGATAACATGAATAATTCAGACAGCTTCGATGACTTCTTCGATAGTATCGGCTATCGTTTTGACGAGTCATTCAGCGATGGTTGGGAGCGCCTGACCCAGACTATTAAGAATATATATAACAAAACGACTGACAAGTTTGAGGACGAGCTATCGCTGCCAGTGGCACAAATCTATGTCAATGATGCCCTGCAAAAGTTCGTGACCGACAATGTCAAAGCCATCTTAGAGCTGCGTGTTGAGATGCATGACGATTGGTTCCGCTTATACTGCACGATAAATGCAGCCGGTATTTATGCGGAAGTTGCCAGTAATTTTAGCTTGGTTCATGTGCAGCTTGATCGCAATGTACAGCGCTTTGTATTTGGGCAGCAGACTTATACCGATGTGCTCAACCTACGCTGCGAGTCGTTTATCAAGCGCCAAGGCATTAAGCTCTTTATCTGGTTCTATCACCGCATCTTGAAAAAAGACCCGTTGGGTTTTATTTTGTCCTATATCAATATCGCTCGCGCAAAAGACGAAGTCATCTATCTTGATATCAATCGCTGGCTGAAGAAGAACAAAAAAATCATGAGCACTTTGCATAAGGTGCAAGTAAATTATGGCGAAATTGAAGAAGAGCAAATGATTTTGAAAACGCAAATCAATTATCGAGATCTATTGGCAGCGAGCAGCAACGAAGACATCATTGGTGACGATGATGAGCCTGAGCTGATGCAAGGCCCAATCAATCCAATTGCTGATGCCACTGAGCCGAGTCAAGTTTAGACATTATTACTCTTAGCTCATAAAAAAACGCTGATTCTTGGAGACTATGGTCTTTTAAGAGTCAGCGTTTTTTTATTGATACCAATTTTTTGTAGCCTCTGTCTGCGCAGGCACAGCAAGCAAGCAAGGAAAATTGATATCAGCAGTGCGTCATGTATCGATATTACTTTTTACTAACTATAGCGAGCGTTACCAGTAGTTTTCTACCGCAATATTGCCCTCACCGCGACGATTCATCACCAAACCTAACGACTTTAGCGTTTCTTTAGTGTCTTCTACCATATCTGGATTGCCACATAACATAACATGCGTGCTCTCAGTGTCTAACGCTATGCCCGCGCGTTCTTGTAACGTACCATCTAATAGCAGTTTTGGTAGCCGCTCTGTCAGTGCGCCCTCAACTGGCTCACGAGTAACAATAGGAATGAAGATTAATTTGGCTGGATTATCGACCAGCGAGCCAAAGTCTTCTTGCAAGCGTTCAATCTGCTCGACATAGGCCAGCTCCTCTATCGAGCGCGCACTATACGCCAAGACAATATGATCGTAATCCTGCCACGTTTGCAAGTCTTGTAGCATCGACAAGAACGGTGCCAAGCCCGTACCTGTCGCCAGCAGCCATAAGTCTTTTGGCAACGGCTTTTGATAACGTGCTAAGGTTAAAAAACCAAACGGCATGGTATTGAGCAATAGCTCATCGCCCACTTGTAAGTGCTGCAGCTGCGAGGTGAACGCGCCATCAGGAATCACGATAGAGAAAAACTCTAATACCTCATCAAAAGGAGATGAGACGATAGAATAGGCACGAAAGATATCTTCATTCAATGCAGCATTAGGTGCATCTTTGGCAGACTCGCCTTGCTGCTGATAATATTTTAATTGACTCGGGTTGACACCCAAACGTACAAATTGCCCCGCCGTAAATTTAAAACTATCTGGACGGCTGACGGTAAAGCTAAACAAATTCGGGGTCCAAGTGGTTTTACTCAGTACCGTCACGCTTTGGATATTGTCACTCATAATCATTTGTCACTCATATTTTATTAAGATTTATACTTATAAGAATTTAAAAAGTACAAAAAAAGATGCGCCAAGCTTATCATAAAGCGGGCGCATCTTGTTTTTCTAACCGTAACAGCAGATAAGCAGCTCCATAAAAATGCAGCGACTTACCTTACATTTATAATAGTATTACCAAATACGAGCCAGACTTGCCCACTCAATTAAGGTGTTTGGCAAGATACCGAAGAAAACAATCAGCGCAGTCGCGGCAATCACCATGATACCACCGGTACGAATACCCCATTGTCCAGCGACGTCAAACTCGATAAATTGCTTAGGACGTTTAAATAAGGTAAGCATCACGCGCAAGTAATAGAACAAGCCAATGGCACTACCCAAGATAATCATAGCCGCCAAGAACCAATGCGTGCCTTGTACCGCAGCCAATATCGCAAACAACTTAGTGATAAAGCCTGCCGTCAGTGGAATACCAGCCAATGACAACATCATAATTGTCATAACAGCGGTCAGCACCGGACGACGCCAAAACAGCCCTTGATAATGGGTCAGCTCATCCGCTTCACCAGCCAATCGATACGGGCTCGACATCAAGGTCACCACACCAAAAGCACCGATAGAGGTAAACGCATAAACGGCCATATACATGCTAGAAATACTATCCGCTGCCGTACCAATGCTGACGATGACAATAAGCACGTAACCCATATGCGCAATGGATGAATAACCCAATAAGCGTTTTAGGCTAGTCTGACGGACTGCCAACAAGTTACCCGCCAAAATCGATAAGGTCGCCATAACCATCAGTAACATCTGTACCGACGGTAATGCCAATAAAGACGTATCGATTAAGAACCGTACTGCAAGCGCCATCATAGCGACCTTTGATACCGATGCTAAAAACGTGGCAATCGGTGCCGGTGCGCCTTCGTAAACATCGGGCGTCCACATATGAAAGGGTGCAGCCGACAGTTTAAACGCAATACCGAACATCATCATTGCCGCGCCGAGTATTAATAGTGGCGACTCAAACACGTCACCCAACATAATACTAATCGGTTTAAAGGCCAACGTGCCGACTTGCGCATAGATAAAGGCCATGCCCATTAGCAAGGTTGCCGATGCCGTCGCTGACAGCACCAGATACTTAAGCCCTGATTCAAGCGAGCGATTGCGCATGTAAGTATAAGACAACAGACCATAGAGTGGCACTGAGAGCAGCTCTAAGCTCATAAAGAACGATGCCATATGCTGAGCACAGACCATGAGCAGCGCGCCAGTGGTCGATAGCAGCATGAGCAAGTACAGCTCATCTTTATTGTCTTTGAAATCAGCCAAATAAGCATAAGACAACGTACAACAAGCCAGCGCACAGATCAATATCACTACCATGTTGAACTGCGCAAAGTTATCAATCACAAAAAGCTGTTCGGCGACTGGTAACTGCGACCCACTAGTAATGATGCCTGCCATTTGCCCAATTAACGTAAACAGACCAATATTAAGACCAACGACTGTAATAGTGCCGGTTATCATATGTGAGCGTTTAATAGTGATGGCGATCATTACCAGCAATACCGTAATGACGACGGCAATGATCGGTGCATAAGGCATCAGTCCCATCAAATCATTCATCGTAAATTCATTCATGACTTAACGTGCCTCCATTGCATCAAGCAGCTGCGATGCGTCTACTTGTGTCACTTGACTATATATATAGGCATTATTAATCCACTGCATCGCGTGGCTTGAGGTATCAAGGAACGGCTGTGGATACAGTCCGAGCCAGACCAAGCCTGCGGCGAGCATCAGTAATAATGACAGCTCACGTTTGCCCAAATCTTTTAATTTGCGGCTCGGTAAACCGTGTGATTTGGTCTCGCGCATGGCCAATTCTTTAACATTATTGGTACCAAACAACGCGCTATGAATCAAGATAAGCGAGTACAACCCTGCCAATACCAAGCTAAAGGTGGCCAATATCACAAACACGGGATACTGAGCAAATGCGCCTAATAAGATCATGAACTCGCCAATGAAGTTACCGGTACCGGGAATACCTAACAAAGCGGCACAGAAGAACATTAGTATCGGTGCATAATAGCGGAACTGACCCCACATACCGCCCATCAAGGTCAAATCGCGGGTATGCAGACGCTCGTACAACTGCCCTGCCATAATAAATAGGGCAGCTGAGCTTAAGCCATGGGCCAGCATTTGAATCATCAAACCTTGCAAGCTGAGCAACGTACCTGCATAGATTGCCAATACCACAAAACCCATGTGCGAGATACTGGTATAAGCCAGCAGACGCTTCATATCGGTTTGCATAAAGGCAAGCCATGCGCCATAAAAGATACCAATCGTACCCAAGGTCATGGCTATCGGCGCAAAATCTTGTGATGCGGCTGGGAACAGTGGTAAGACAAAACGAATCAAACCATAAGCGGCCGTCTTAATCAAAACCCCTGCCAAATCCACCGAACCAGCGGTTGGTGCCTGCGCATGGGCGTCAGGTAGCCAGCCGTGAAAAGGAACAATCGGTAGCTTGACCGCAAAGCCGATAAAGAAGCACAGCATGATGGGATATTCCCAACCGCCGAGCGACGTACCGAGTAAGTCATTATAATTAAAGCTGACCACGCCTTTTTGTGCGTAGCTAATGATGACCAGTACCAAGATACCGACCAACATGATGAGGCCAGACGCTTGGGTATAGATAAAGAACTTGGTTGCCGCGTATTCTTTGGTCTTGCCACCGACCACATCATGACCCCAAATAGCAATCAAGAAGTAGATAGGAACCAGCATCATCTCCCAAAAGAAGAAGAATAAAAACAAGTCAATTGCTAAGAAAACACCGATAACGCCGCCCAAACTCCACAGCAAGTTTAGATGAAAGAAACCAACGCGGCGCTGAATCTCATTCCACGAACAGGCCACTGCTGCGATACCCAGTAGCCCTGTAAGAGCCACCATCATAAGCGACAAGCCATCCATCGCTAAATGAAAACTAATACCAAAAGTCGGTATCCAAGGCACCATAAATTCAGCGACCCAAGGCACAGCAGCATCTGGTGCAATCACCTGCTTGCTCATACCACCAAAATCACCGTATTGCCACAGTACCAGTGACAAAGCAAAAGTCAACGTCATACCAATTAAAGCAATCCAGCGCGGCAGACGTTTATTAAAGCGCTCTACCAGCCAACACAGCAATCCAGCAATAAACGGAATTGCAATCAATGCTGGTAGCATCCACGTTTGTTGTAACTCAATCATCTTATACCACCGTCATCATTACCAGCACCAGCAATACAGCCATGCCCAAGCCAAAGCTTGTAGCGTAACCTCGAAGTGACCCTGTTTGCGTCGCAGACAATACCCTATTACCAGCCGATGCCAGCTTAGGTAATAGGAGCCACGATTTATCGACAGGATCGGCTTTAAATAAGCGGCCGATGAACAAAAAGGGTTTTACAAAAATTATATCGTATAGCGCATCAAAGCCCAGACCGTGGTAGCACCAATGATATAACGCACTGCCGATACGTGAGCGCTTAAAGCGTGTGAGTGTACGACCTTTATCCACCACATATAATAGTGCTGCTAAGACAAGCCCTGCGAGCATCGCACCCATCGCAATATACTCTGCGGTGTGCTTGGCATGCGCTTGACCAGCAACTTCTAATAAGTGTCCAACGCTCTCTGGCAGCACCCCTTGCAATGGCGGAGTAATCAATGCGCCAACCGCAGTTGATAACACCAGCAATACAGTCAGTGGCAACCAATATGACACCCCTGACAACTTGTGCGCATGGGTTTTTTCTTCGCCAAAAAACACAATCCAAATCATACGGAAAGTATAAAGCGCGGTTAAGAAAGCACCGAATACACCCATATAGAATAAAACTTGATGACCAGTGGCATAGGTTTCCCACAGAATGGCTTCTTTAGAATAAAAGCCAACGGTGACCCAAGGTATCGCAGCCAGCGCACCGCCACCGATGATATAACACCAAAACACCAATGGAATCTTTTTGCGTAAGCCGCCCATCTTAAAGATATCTTGCTCGTGGTGTACCGCCAAAATGACCGCGCCTGATGACAAAAATAGCAACGCTTTAAAGAAAGCATGGCTCATCAAATGGAAAATCGCTCCTTGCCATGCGCCCACACCAAGTGCTAAGAACATATAGCCAATTTGGCTCATAGTCGAATAAGCAAGGATACGTTTGATGTCAGTTTGCGCCAGTGCACAAAAGCCAGCAACGACCAACGTCAGTGCTCCAACGCCGCCGACCCAATATAATAAAATACCAGGCGTCAGCAGGAACAGTGGATGCAGACGGGCGATTAAATAAACCCCTGCCGTGACCATCGTTGCCGCGTGAATCAATGCCGAAACTGGCGTCGGACCTGCCATCGCATCGGCAAGCCACGTATGTAATGGTAGCTGCGCTGATTTACCCATCGCGCCACCAACGAGCATCATGGTCGTTAGAATCATCGTTGGATTGTTAATATCAAACACGTCTGGAGCGCGCGTAATAATCTCTTGAATATTAAGCGTGCCAAATTCGCGGAATAATAAAAACAAACCAAAGGCTAAGAACACATCACCCACACGGGTGACGGTAAAGGCTTTCATCGCCGCCCGACCATTGGCTCTGTCATGATAATAAAAACCAATGAGTAAGTATGAACAGATACCGACGCCTTCCCAACCGAGATAGAGCAAGAATAAATTGTCCGCCAATACCAGCAATAACATACTGGCGACGAACAAGTTCATATAGCTAAAGAAACGGGCAAAACCAGTGTCGCCTTTCATATACCAAGCGGCAAATAGATGGATTAAAAAGCCAATGCCAGTAATAACACCTGTCATCGTTAATGCTAAACCGTCAAAGCTCAAGCCAAAGCTTGGTGCAAAGTCTCCCACTTGGAACCAAGTCCATAGCGGAACCTCAATGACCGTGCCCGCAGGATGCGTCGTTAAAAAAGTATAGCTGACCACCAGTGTGCATAGCGCTGATAGCAGCATACTACCGACACCGACAATCGCGGCTACTTGCTCTGATAATTTGTCACGCATAAAGGCTAAAATCAAAAAGCCAACGAGCGGGAATATAAAGGTTAATGGTAATAAACTCATGACATCATCCTTTCATCTCATTGGCGCTATCGACATCGAGATGCCCACGCTGATGATAAAAACGTAATAATATTGCCAGACCAATAGAGGCTTCAGCGGCTGCCAACGTCAAAATAAAGATAAACATAATTTGTCCATCCGGATCGACCCAGCGACTGCCTGCGACCACAAACGCTAAGGCTGCCGCGTTCATCATGATCTCAAGGCTCATTAGCATAAATAAAAAGTTACGCCGTACCATGACACCGCACAGACCAATGGCGAATAAAATTCCCGCCAAAATTAGTCCGTGGCTCATGGGTATCATACCCAGTACATTCTGCGCCGCGGCAGCGGGCTGTACTAAGCCTGCCACCTCATGGGCAAACGGCACGTTCGACACGTCTTGTGCCACGCTTGCTGCTAGTACCATCAGTCAGACTCCTTGCGCGTGACTTTCTTCATACCCACCTGCATACTTACCTTCTTACCAACGTAGTCATGTGGATCGACATCTTTATATTCGTAGGGTTTAGCCATTTTTACCGCATCATGTTCAGTATGAGTGCTATCGTTATCGTATTGGGTGATACTGCCCACACTGGGCTTAAAGTCCTGACTGTCATTGCCGACAATTTCATCATCACTCGACTCTTTGCCCACATGATACGCAGCCACTAGCGCCGCTAATAATAACAAAGCAGCGACTTCTACCAACATAATATACTTACTAAATAAGGCAGTACCCACTGCTTTAGCAGGAACACTCATACCACCAATAACGGCTGCTTCGTCGTGATTAAGACCAATCAGCGCATAGAGCACAACGGCGATAACGATCGTCAACCCTGTCGGTATTGCCCAAGTGCCTGCATCGAGCCAGCGCTCTTCACGCTCATCATTACTCATACCCAAGTTGAGCATCATAATAACAAAGACGAAGAGCACTAGAATTGCGCCAGCGTAAACAACAATTTCTAACGCCCCAGCAAATGGCGCACCCAGCACAAAAAATATGCCAGCGACCGCCAATAAAGACACAATCATCGACAAAATAGCGTGTACAGGATTGGCATGGGTAACTACCCGTAGACTGGCAAAGATAGCCACCGCGGCAAGCGCATAAAAACCTGCCAGTTCAGGATTGTTCAAGATATTCATCATGGCAGCAAGCTCCTTAGATCAATCGGTGCTGCTTCATTTTGAGCAGCGCCTTTTGGTTTGTCCGCTACCGCCATACCCGTCACACGATAATAGTTATAATCGGGATATTTACCCGGTCCTGAAATCAGCAAATGCTCTTTTTCATAGACCAAATCTTGGCGCTTATATTCACCCAGCTCAAAATCGGGGGTCATTTGAATCGCGGTCGTCGGACAGGCTTCTTCGCATAGGCCACAAAAAATACAGCGCGAGAAGTTGATACGGAAAAACTCCGGATACCAACGACCATCTTCACGCTCCGCTTTTTGTAAGGAGATACAGCCGACTGGACAGGCCACGGCACATAAGTTACAAGCAACACAGCGCTCATCACCATCAGGGTCGCGAGACAATATAATACGTCCACGAAAGCGCGGCGGTACCGGTACCGGCTCTTCAGGATAAAGGATGGTGTCACGTGGCCTAAGGGCATGACTGTTAACCATCCACATACTGCGTACAATGGTAAACATACCAATGACGATCTTTTTTATGGCCGTAAAAAAAGTTGCTAACATGGAACTTTCCTTTGCATATTTGCAATGCTAAATGATTAGGTTTATCCCAAATATGGATAAAGTTGCTCACCAATACGAGCAATCACCTCATTTCTATCCGAAAAAATCACGGATGTATCTACCACAAACAAACTTATAAAATAAGAAACGTATTCTTCATTCCAAACTACCGCAATGATATTACGTCAATGCCTTTAATCCATCATCAGCAATATGACTGCCGCAGTAGCCAATAAATTAATCAGCGTGACGGGCAGGCAGACTTTCCAGCCAAAGTTCATCACCTGATCATAGCGCGGACGCATGAGTGAGCCTCGAGCCAGAATAAACATGGTCATAAAGAATAGCGTCTTAATCATGAACCAAAAAGCGGGTGGAATAAATGGAATATCTAAATTGAAAGGGGCAAGCCAACCACCGAAGAATAAACATGTCATTAATGCAGAAATCAAAACGACGTTGACATATTCGCCGATAAAGAACATCCCAAACTTCATGCCTGAATATTCAACATGATACCCTTCGGCCAACTCTTGCTCTGCTTCTGGCTGATCAAATGGATGTCTGTGCGTAACAGCCACACCAGCCACGACAAAGGTCAAAAATCCGAAAAACTGTGGAATGATATACCAGCCATCAATTTGTGACTCGACAATCTCGCGTAAGTTAAATGAGCCGGTCAAGGCGACGACACCCATCAACGATAAACCCAAGAATACTTCATAACTGATGGTTTGTGCCGCAGACCGTAAGCCACCGAGTAACGAAAATTTATTAGCCGATGCCCAGCCACCAAACATAACGGCATAAACAGCGATACCTGCCATCGCAAAGAAAAACAGGATACCGATATCCCAATCAGCCACACCCAGTGTTGGTGAGATAGGAATAACAGCAAACGATGCCAAGGCGGTAAACATAGCCACTGCAGGCGCTAAAGTAAATATAAATTTATCAGTAAAATTGGGGGTCCAATCTTCTTTAAAGAAGATTTTGAGCATATCCGCGACCAGTTGTAAAGAACCAAAAGGTCCGACACGGTTAGGACCATAACGGTCTTGCCACAAAGCCAGCATACGGCGCTCATAGACAATCATCATAGCGGCAACGATAACGACCACTAAAAAGATAACCAACGACTGTACAACCAAAAACAGAATAGACCAAGCATCAAAGGTCATGATGCCAGCCAAAAAGCTTGGTACATCAGGAATAATACGGGTAACTTGCATATTACACCTCCTGTGTAGTGGTCGGCGCGTTGTCTACTGGCGCTGTATCGTTAGTATTCGCAGTTAAAGAGCTGTCATTAGCCATACTGCCCATCATTGTCACGGGTGCATCCACTTTGCGTACCGACGCTGGCATCGATGGATGAATAATACTCACCTGTCCAACTGGATAACCAATACAACCTTCTGCTAAATAACCGACGAGCTGCACAGGTAAGGTGATTTGCTGTTTATCAATCTCAATCGCTAGATACTCACCTTCAGTAATATCCCATTCTTTGGCATCGTCAATGCCAATGCGCCATGCTGCTGTAGGTAATTGCTCAGCAACGATTGGGCTACGTGAAGCCATCATTGAGCTGGCATAAATATTATAAATAGGCACCAGTTTGGCGTGTCCTTGCTGCATATCAGTTGTCGTTGCCGACATGGTTTCTGGCGCCACATATTGACGCGTAGCTAGACGCTCTAGCTGATCGAACAGGCGTACACCAGGATCACCATTTTTCAGATGACCACCCACTTTATCTTGATATTTATTCCACGCTTGCGGAGAGTTCCAACCTGCCGCATTGGCAAAAGGAATCATCGAGCTTGGCGTTTGTTTGCCGCTATAGCCTTCCATTGAAAAGGTTAATCCTGTATCTAAATCTTTTGGCTGCATCGGTTCATGGACTGATATTGGTGCACGCATGGCAGTACGACCTGAGTAACGACGCGGCTGACGGGCAATTTTAAGACCCGTAATACGATAATCGGCATCAGGAGCAGCGCCTTTAATACCTGCAAGTTTAGGGTGCGTGGCTATCAGAGCATTAATGACATCATCAAGCTGTGTCCAGTCGACATCCCGACCTTCGATGCTGCTATGCACCGCATGTAACCAGCGCCAGCCTTCTTTAATACTACTCATTGGATGATAGTATTCATTATCGTAGACTTGGAAGAAACGCTGAGCGCGACCTTCGGCAGAAATTAACGTACCATCTGCTTCAGCAAAGCTTGCCGCTGGTAATACGATATCGACATCTTTATGCCAATCAAGCAACTGATGATCAAGGGCGATGACGGTTTTGTCAGTCAATAGCTGGGTTAATTTATGCGCATCAATGGCATCTGTTAACTGGTTTTCGGCAACGATAACAACATCAAAATCAGTGGCTAGCAGCTCTTCGACTGACTGGCCACCGAGCATGCATACACCCATGCTATTTGCATCAGGAACAGTTAAGTAAATACCCGCTTGTGCGTGATAGTTATTATTAACCTCTTTTAGCTCAAGTTTGGTTGCAGGCTCGCGCTCGACGTCGTCTTGCGCCTCTGTATTAACGCCGGTTTCCGGTTTGTTGGGTTTAGCAGACAAGTCTTTGTCTTCGCTTTGCTGAGCAGTTGCTGTTTGTGCTTCAGCGGCGCGAACCTGCTCATTATGTGCCTCAACTTGCTGCTGTTCCGTTGCTTTAATCGCAGCACGTTTTTGTGTTAATGCTTGAGTAATCTGTGCCGCCGCTTCTATTAATGCGGTAGACGACAGGCTAGTACCAGAGATGATTAATGGCTTATCCGCTTGAACCAAATCATAAGCGATCTGCTGAGCCAATGCTTGCATCGCATCCACATTAGCGTCTTGTTCAGCCGCTTGTGGGTCCGCTACTTCTGCTAAATCATCAGCGAAGTTAGCAATTTCATCAGCGACTTTAAAGCCAAGTTTAGTGATGTCTTCAGGTGTCGCGACTACGCTCACTTTACTGATGTCTTCTAGCTTGGTTTGGGTCACATCAATGACATAAACTGGGCTTAATGCATCTTGCGCGATACGCTTAACTGGTTCAGCAAGCCAAGGCTGCGTTTGCAGCGCCGCCGCCATTTTTAGGCCTTCGTTCTTTGCGGCTTGGCGTACTGATAATGCCACGCGTGATGAAGTCTGCGTGATATCTTCACCCAATATCAACACCGCATCATGACTTTCAATATCGGTCATGCCTGGGTTATAAATCCCTTCGGTGCTGAGCACTTCGATGCATTTATTGACCAGTGCTTGCTGCTGATGATTCAGACCTGTTGAGAAGTTATCAAAGCCGACCAGATTTTTTAGCGCAAAGTTAGTCTCTAAACTGGCACGTGGTGAGCCAATCCCGATAACTTTTTTATCTTTGAGTCGTTTGATGGTTTCATCAAGAGCGTAGTCAATATTAATTTTGACATGCTTATCATTGATGCGTTCAAGCGCTTGGGTTGGACGATCATCACGATTGACATAGCCATAACCAAAGCGACCACGATCACATAAGAAGTAACGGTTTACTTCGCCGTTATAGCGGTTTTCGATGCGGCGCAATTCACCATAACGCTCACCTGGTGAGATATTACAACCTGCTGAGCAACCATGACAGATGCTTGGTGCGTACTGCATATCCCATTTGCGGTTATAGCGTTCAGAATGCGTTTTATCGGTAAATACACCCGTTGGGCATACTTCGGTTAAGTTGCCTGAGAACTCGCTTTCAAACTGACCATCTTTATCACGTCCAAAATAGACGCGATTGTTTGAGCCATAAACACCCAAATCTTCGCCGCCCGCATAGTCTTTATAAAAACGGACACAACGATAGCAAGCGATGCAACGGTTCATCTCATGGGCGATAAATGGCCCAAGCTCTTGGTTATGATGGGTGCGTTTGGTAAAGCGATAGCGACGACGGCTATGACCTGACATATAGGTCATGTCCTGCAAATGACAATGTCCACCCTCTTCACAAGTTGGACAGTCATGTGGATGGTTGGTCATGAGTAGCTCAACCATCGACTTGCGGAATGCTTTGGCTTCATCGTCAGTGACCGAGATGTACATATCATCGCCAGGAGCGACCATACAAGACATCACAAGGCGACCGCGACCTGCTTCCATATCTTCTTTATTTTGGAATTGCTTGACCGCGCACTGACGGCACGAGCCTACTGAGCCAAGGGCTGGATGATAACAAAAATACGGCACATCAATGCCGAGTGATAAGCAGGCTTGTAGCAAGTTATCTGCGCTATCTACTTCGACAGTGGTTCCATCAATATGTATGACTGCCATGCCGCTCTCCTTATTTCACTACTGGCTGTTGGTTGGCTGCAGCATCAATAACATCGACACCAACCGCCTGCGCGATTTTTTGATCAAACTCTGGACGGAAATATTTAATCGCACTCATTAGTGGTTCCATCGCACCTGGGGCATGCGCACAGAACGTTTTACCAATCCATAAATCACGCGTCAGGCCTTCTAGTTTTTCTACATCGCCCACTTGCCCTTCACCATCATTGATGGCGGTAAGCAGCTTGACACCCCACGGTAGACCATCACGGCATGGTGTACACCAACCACATGACTCGCGCTGAAAGAAAATCTCAAGGTTACGTAGTAATGGCACCATGTCTTGTGATTCATCGACGACCATAATCAGACCAGTACCCATACGGCTACCAGCATTTTGAATGGTGTCAAAATCCACCACCACATCCAAATGTTCTGCGGTCAAAAAGTCAGTCGAGGCGCCGCCCGGTAGCCAAGCTTTCAGTGTTTTACCATCTTTCATACCACCCGCTAAATCTTCAATGATTTCGCGAGCTGTATAACCAAACGGTAATTCCCAAAGGCCTGGATCATTAACCAATCCTGAGCAGCCAAATAGTTTGGTGCCCGGCGTTTTACTTTTACCTTTAATCTCGGATAGTGATTGATACCACTCTACGCCGTGATTCAAGATGGCTGGCATATTGCATAAGGTCTCAACGTTATTGACAACCGTTGGTCTGCCCCATGCACCAGAGATTTGCGGGAAAGGGGGTTTGGTACGTGGGTTAGCACGGCGACCTTCTAAGCTGTTAATCAATGCGGTTTCTTCACCGCAGATATAACGCCCAGCGCCAGTATGCACATGCAGATTGAAGCTAAAGTCTGAGCCAAGAATATTGTCGCCCATTAGATTATTGGCCAGACATTCTTCAATAGCCGCAACCAAACGCTCAGCAGCCAATATATATTCACCGCGGATAAAGATATAGCCGTCAGTCGCGCCGATAGCGTGCGCAGTAATGAGCATGCCTTCAATCAACTGAAACGGCAGACGCTCCATCAATAGACGGTCTTTAAAGGTACCCGGCTCCATTTCATCAGCATTACAGATGAGGTAGCGTGGCAAGCCGTCTGGTGGTGACATAAATGACCATTTAAGACCGGCGTTAAAACCTGCACCGCCACGACCTCTGACGTTGGCTGCTTTAATCATATTGCCGACGTCTTTAGGCGACTGAGACAATGCTTCTTTTAGGCCCGTAAAACCTTTTAGAGATTCATAAGTGGCTAAATCGAGTACAGCATCATGATGTGCCAAACGCCATGTCAGCGGTTTGGTTTCGCTAGTGGCTGTGGCCTTATCACCATAAATTGGAACACGCTGTGCGTTTAGCTGGCTTGGCGCTTGGCCTTGACCGCGACGAGCAATCTGCTCTGAAATCGTTAAACTCATGCGTATAGCTCCAATAATTGCGCGACCTCGGAGGGCTGGACAGGACCATAAGTGTCTTCATCTATCAGCACCGCAGGACCTTTATCACAGTTACCCAAACAGCAAATCGGTAATAGCGTAAAACGACCATCAGCAGTCGTCTGGCCGTACTCAATATTTAATTGCGCTCTGATTTCAGCCGATAACGCCTCATAACCGGTCAAATAACAAGCCACTGAATCACAAATGAGAATGACGTGACGACCGACAGGCTGACGATAAATACGGTTAAAAAACGTGGCAACACCGTCCATATCTGACATCGGAATATCTAAGATATTAGCAATAGCATTCACTTGCGCATCATCGACCCAACCGTTGCGCTTTTGCACGATTTTTAGCGCGTCTAACGAGGCAGCACGTGCTTGTGGGTAATGGTGCATAAACTCATGAATGGCAGCAATTTCCTCAGCAGTGAGGATACTTGCCACATCTACTTTTGGCATTTTATCGGAAACAATTTTCATAATCTTTTATCTTTCCTCACTCATCACGCTTTATCACACTACAACGACTGTCTAAACATTGACTATCATTGCACTGAAATATTACAGCATTTTGGTGTGCCATTTGGCAGTAATATATTGATTAACTTATCTTTTTTTAAAACTATAATTCTTTGAGCAAAGCTCTATTCTTAGGTGAAAGCACTAGCGATCACAATCCGCCATCACAATATCAATCGATGCCAAATACATAATGGCATCGGATACCAATGAGCCATTAATCACCGATGGCATCTGCTGCAGGTGCGCAAATGTCGGCGTACGGATACGAGTACGATAGCTCATCGTCGCTTTATCGGAGGTGATGTAATAACTGTTGAGACCTTTGGTGGCTTCAACAATCGTGGTGCACTCACCCGCTGGCATCACAGGACCCCAAGATACTGAAATAAAGTGATTAATAAGCGTTTCGATATCATTTAGCGTACGGTCTTTCGGCGGCGGTACTGCTAGCGGATGATCAGCTTTGTATGGACCTTGTGGCATATTATCCATACATTGGCGGATGATGCGCAATGACTGACGCATCTCTTCAACTTTCACCATACAGCGGTCATAAGCATCACCGTTGTAGCCAACCGGTACTTCAAAGTCGTAGTTCTCATAGCCCATGTACGGACGCGCTTTACGTAAATCAAAATCCAAACCTGTTGCACGTAAGCCTGCGCCTGTCACACCCCAAGCCAATGCTTGCTTAGTGTTATATTGTGCAACACCTTGAGTACGACCTTTTAGCACACTGTTTTGCAATGCCGCTTTGACGTATTCGTCCAAGCGTTTTGGCATCCACTCTAAGAACTCACGAACCAAACGCTGCCAGCCACGCGGCAGGTCAGCAGCAGTACCGCCGATACGGAACCACGCTGGGTGCATACGATAGCCAGTGACGGCTTCGATGACATCATAGGCTTTTTGGCGATCGGTAAACATATAGAATACCGGCGTCATACCACCCGCATCCTGAATAAAGGTACCGACGAACAGCAAGTTATTGGTAATACGGAAAAACTCACTCATCATCACGCGGATGGTTTCAGCGCGCGGAGGGATAGTAATACCGGCAAGCTTTTCAACCGACATGATGTACGGCAGCTCGTTCATTACGCCGCCAAGATAGTCGATACGGTCGGTATAAGGAATAAATGAGTGCCACGTTTGACGCTCCGCCATTTTTTCGGCGCCGCGATGGTGATAGCCAATATCAGGGATACAATCAACGACTTCTTCACCGTCAAGCTGCAACACCAAACGAAAAGCACCATGAGCCGATGGATGGTTAGGACCAATGTTCAAGAACATAAAGTCTTCATCGCGACCTGAGCGCTTCATGCCCCACTCTTCTGGAACAAAACGCAGGTTTTCTTGCTCGTATTGTTGCTTGGCGGTATTCAAGAAGTAAGGGGTAAATTCAGTCGCACGCGCATGATACTCTTTACGTAGCGGATGACCTTCCCAGTATTTTGGTAATAAAATGCGAGTCAAATGCGGATGCCCACTAAAGACGATACCAAACATGTCCCACACTTCACGCTCGTACCAGTTGGCATTTGGCCAAATTTGGGTGGCGCTCGGTACATTGAGATCGTCTTCGTCTAGCGCGACTTTGATACGGACATCACTATTACGCTCAAGCGACATCAAATGAT
This sequence comes from Psychrobacter sp. Sarcosine-3u-12, assembly GCF_002836005.1. Classification (NCBI taxonomy): domain Bacteria; kingdom Pseudomonadati; phylum Pseudomonadota; class Gammaproteobacteria; order Moraxellales; family Moraxellaceae; genus Psychrobacter; species Psychrobacter sp. Sarcosine-3u-12. The sequence goes on along the minus strand of NZ_PJBY01000096.1, from coordinate 10,560 downwards.
AAAACACCGTAAAGTCACTGTCAGGCAAACCCGCGCGATGCTGGCGTAAACGCTCATCTATCGCTGACAAGTCAAATAGCATGACGTACGGCTTAGGCAGTTTGCGCAAAAATAAGAGAACATCTAATAAATCAGCACGCGCTACCCAAACCGTTGGAATCTCATCAACAGTGTGCTGTACCACGAATTTGCCAGCATATTTATGCTCTAGCTCTTTGATAACTGCTGGAACAGGCTTAATCTTAGGATCTGTGTTTTCGACTACCGTGACCATGAATGATGCATTCCTTCATTAATCATAACTAAACTATGTCAGTCATAACCGAGCTATGTCAGTCATAACCAAGCTATGTCAATCGTAACTGAGCTATGATAAGCGCATAAAATTTTGGATTTTTGCTGTGAATCTAAATACTCTCTAACACTTAAATACTCTCTAACACTTAAATACTCTCTAACACTTAAATGCTATCTGGGCTACGTAAGTTTTTGACCGCGATACGATCCGCTTGCTTACGGTCACGCTCAGGGGTCATTTGTGGCTTATAAATACCCTGCTCATTGACATGAATACCCAGCGGACGACGCTCTTTGGTAATAGATTCTTGTAGCAGCATCAAACCTTGAATCAACGCTTCTGGACGCGGCGGACAACCCGGTACATAGACATCGACGGGTATTATTTTATCCACGCCTTGCACGACAGAATAGATATCATACATACCGCCCGAGTTGGCACAAGCACCCATCGAGATGACCCATTTTGGCTCAAGCATTTGCTCATAGAGGCGCTGAATAACGGGGGCCATTTTGACGAAGCAAGTACCAGCGACGATCATCACATCGGCCTGACGCGGTGAAGCACGAATAACTTCTGCCCCAAAGCGTGACAAATCATGAACCGCGGTTAAAGTAGTGGCATATTCGACGTAACAGCAAGACGTACCAAAGTTAAATGGCCATAATGAGTGCTTGCGCCCCCAGTTTGCTGTTGAATGAACGAGGTCTTCAAGACGACCCATAAAGACGTTTTTATTGACTTCGTCTTCGATAGGATCGTTGACTGTTTGACTGGTCTGTGCAGGATAGACATCTGCATCAGGGTTGGCTTTTGTTAATGTGTATTTCATAACATACAACCTTTATATTAGGCTCAGCGTGGCAATTATCTTGTCCTCACTAGCGCCATAACTTCTATTATTAATAAGTGACCATTAATATAAATCGACTGCCATATTCTTTACAATCTTGTCGTTATCATATTGTTGCCACTAGCTTTGATCTTTATAACTTTTTATCAAACCTATTATCAAACCTAGATATCAGTTTTAAAAGCCAATAACTATAAGCAAAATAGTTAGCGCTTATTATCCTGATGCGCAGACGTCGCAAAGTCCACAGAAGTAACATTACCTGTGGTATTAATATGATCGATATTTTGTAAATGACGACGATTGGTCTCAATATTATTTGAGACATTAATCTGTCCTGAGGACTGCGCAGGTATTTTACCCGTCGGGTCGACCATCAGCTCATCGACACCATCAAACTTAGTGATGTCTGCTAAGTTAAAGCCAGCAGGCGCAGTATAGAGACGCACTTTTTTACGCAATTTGTCAGCAGGTGCCCAGTTTAGCGCCCCCAGACTTAAAGCGTATACCAGACCAATTAACAAATCAATGATAAAGGTCGCCGCCGCAATAAACCCAGCCCAGCCAGTTTCACGAACGGAAACGGCGTAAGCGTATAAGTACAGCGCTTCTAAATCAAAAATAACGAAGAAGATGGCCACCAAATAGAATTTGGCAGACAAACGAATACGGGCGTTGCCAGATCCGACAACACCCGCTTCAAATACTTCTTCTTTTTGTGAGCCATGAGAGCGACCGCCAAGTAAGCGCGGAACGACCAGCATAAAGACAACTAGCCCGATAGCGGCTAAAATAAACGCAACTGCTGACCAATTAAAAGCAGACATGATAATACGTGCTCCTCACCCAATCGAGTGTTAAGCGCAGCGCAGATACACCAGTTAAGGCAGTCTTGCGACAGGCGTAACGCAGACGAAAACACAAAGTAACTGTCAGCGAGCCACTTTATACAAGTAACTCAATGACTATTATAGGTACTGTGCTGGTAATAACCAATTATCAAGCTTATTGACGACGGTGTCAGACGTGACCAACTGTAGAATTTCCGGTACGCGCGCGGAGAAAGCTGGTCGCCTAACGCATCTTCTAACAACGTAAGATCAACGTATTAAATCAATATCATATTTGATGTTTTATTTAATTGATTTAATAGCTCATTACACGTGGTCAATAATGACGTGACAACTGGCATAAATTATTTACGTACTATACGCATATCATGGCCCAAAAGCTAGTTTTTAACTGTATTGTACGGTCACTTTATAGGCAAAAAAAACATATTTTTTTTATTATAAATTATGATATAGACGTTACCTTATATTGATGTCAAATAATTATATTTTATGGTCAACTGTCATCAATTTTTACCGCTAGCCACTGTCAGCACTTTAGCTGCCAAATACTGCATGCTTTATCATGCCACTATCATTAGCTAACTCCTTCCCCAAAGTGGTGGTTTTTGCTTTATAATAGCCCACCTAATTTCAATGACACACAGTCAATAAACTGTAGATTTTATTAGCGTTATTATCTGATTTATGTATTTAAAAATATCGCTCCGCTATCAATTTTAATGATATATACCGCGCTCTTTTAGCTATGCGGCTATAGTCTGCCCACTATAAAATCACTACAGCCTCGACCTCGATTACTATACTAAGGTATAGCTTACATTCGGTTTCCTTGTCTTGTACTGGTGTTATTTTGGATTGACTGTCTTAGCTCTACCCTCTTTTTTGCTTTTGTCTTACAGGTCACCTTATGAGTCAACTTAATCCCAAACAACAAGAAGCGATGCTCTACGTATCGGGCCCATTGCTCGTACTAGCAGGTGCTGGCTCCGGTAAGACGTCGGTGATTACGCGCAAGATTGCGTATCTGATTGAAGAATGCAACATGCCAGCTGAGCGCATCACAGCGGTGACCTTTACCAATAAAGCGGCGCGTGAAATGAAAGCGCGTGTCAGTAAATTGCTACCGAGTGAAAAAACCCGCGGGCTGACGGTATCAACTTTTCACCAATTTGGTCTGCAGTTTTTACGCTATGAGCTGATTCATACGCCTCTAAAAGGTAACTTCTCTATCATGGACAGCGACGACAGTAAGCGTTTGCTGATGGAGCTGATGATGCGCGACAACTTAAGCGGTGCGGAAAGTCGCGAGCTGGTTGGCAAGGCCATTAAATTCATTTCTGACTGGAAAAATGATTTGGTTGAACCTGACAAGGCGATGGAAACCTTAGACGACCCAGAAGATATGATTTTTGCCACCCTATATGCATTATACGAGCGTAATTTGCGGGCTTATAATGCCGTCGATTTTGATGACTTGATTGTCTTGCCGACCAAAATCCTGCGTGAAAATCGAGAGCTGCGTGATAAATGGCAAAACCGTATTCGTTATTTGCTCGTCGATGAATATCAGGATACCAATACCGCGCAGTATGAGATGATTAAATATTTGGTCGGGCCACAAGGGCGTTTTACTGTGGTTGGCGATGATGACCAGTCTATCTATGCGTGGCGAGGCGCTAAGCCTGAAAACATGGCGCTACTAAAAGAAGATTTTCCAAAGCTTAAAATCGTCATGCTTGAGCAAAACTATCGCTCGACCACGCGCATCTTGACTTCTGCTAACGCCGTTATTATGAATAACGAGCATTTATTCGAAAAGAAACTGTGGTCAGATAAAGGGCAAGGCGAAAAGATTCGCATTATTAATTGCCGTAATGACGACGACGAGTCTGAGCGCGTGGCAAAAGAAATCGTCACGCATAAATTGCGTTTCGGTAATGAGTGGGAGCAGTACGCGGTTCTGTATCGCAGTAACTTTCAGGCACGCATGCTGGAGGCACAATTGCGTCAACTGCAAGTGCCTTATAAACTATCGGGTGGTCAGTCGTTCTTTGCCCGTAGTGAAATCAAAGACATCATGGGTTATCTGCGTCTTATCCTAAACCCAGAAGACGACAGTGCATTTTTACGTATTATCAATACGCCCAAACGCGGCATGGGACCGGCAACGCTGGAAAAATTAGGCTTGTTTTCGCAAGAGCATAGCATCTCATTATTAGCCTCTTGCACGCACGCCGGTCTTGCTCACGTCTTGCCATCGAAGGCTTATGGCACAATAAAAGAGTTTGGTGAGTTCATCGAGCATTATACCCGCGAGCTAGATCAACACCCTGACCCTGTTCCTATTGTGCGCCAGATGATTGATGAGACCGGTTATATTGACTTCGTCCGTAGCGATGCCAAAACGCCGCAACAAGAAAAGAACCGTATCGATAATATCGACATGCTTTATACCAGTATTCAATCGTTGATTAATCGCGCGGAAGAAGATGAAGACCGTACCATTGATACCATTATTCGCAAGCTGGTGTTACTCGACATGCTTGAGCAACAGCAAGAAGAAGAAAACACCAACAAGGTCAACCTAATGACCTTGCATGCGGCAAAAGGTCTGGAGTTTGATTTCGTTTATATCATGGGCCTTGAGGAAGAGATGCTGCCACATCGCAACTCTATCATGAGCGAGACGGTCGAAGAAGAACGGCGTTTGATGTATGTGGGTATTACCCGAGCCCGTCGTGAGCTGACGTTGACTTTAGCGACTCAGCGCCGCGCCGGTGGGCAGATGCGCGTGACCTCTGAATCACGCTTTTTAGATGAATTACCAGAAGATCATATCGACTGGCCAGCCAAAGCGAAAAAGAAAAAAGCGACCAAAGATCCAGAAGCCGTCGCTGATGAATATTTGGCCAATATTCGTGCCTTGCTGGGTAAACGCTAGACCGATAAAAATCGTAACATGGCTAGTGGCTAGAACATGCACTAGCCACTAGCCATGTTACATTGAGCGCCACACCATTAGCATGAGGTTAATGGTTGGCAAAAAAACTATTCACTCACTACTCTGGAACGATTATGCCTGCTCCCACGCCTACTCCTGATCGTCAGCCAACCTTGCAGGCAGATTATAATCCGTTAGAATATAGTGCCGAATATAAGCTGTTATATCTACAGGAACTGGTCGCTAAAGACTCGCATAGCGACATCGCTGAGTTCTTAATCAAGCAGTCAGAGTATGAGATTGCCAACCTACTCGAATCCTTCCCGACGCAAGCGCGGCGCATTATCTGGGCGCAAGTCCCTGACAACTTAAGAGGTGAAGTCCTCGCTGAGCTGGACGTAGATACGCGCCAGCCCTTGATGGAAAACATCTCTTCAAAAGAGATATCGCTTTTTACCCAAGACCTTGATGCGCAAGATATCTCTGAGATTCTAGACACCGTTACTGAGAGCGTGCGTACCTCAGTCATGGCGACTTTAGATGAAGATATTAGGATTCAGGTTAATAAGCTCGATACCTATGCCGACTGGGAAGTTGGTAGCTATATGGATCCCGACCTCATCCAAGTGAAGGATGATATTAGTCTGGCGCAAGTACAGCAATGGCTGCGCGAAAACGACGACTTACTTGATGATCAAAGCCAAGAGCTACTGGTCGTCGATCAAGGTCAGCAGTTACTTGGGCTACTCAGTCTGGTCGATTTGATCAAGCATGATCAGAATACCTTGGTCTCAGCGCTGATTGATAATGCGATTACCATTAATGATCGCTTAGACATTCAAGATGCTGCCGCGATTTTTCGTTCAGAAGACATTCGTTTTGCCCCAGTGATTAACAGTCATGGCGAGCTGGTTGGTCAATTAAATGGCGAAGACATCATGGAAATTATCCAAGATGATGTCGACAGCACCATGAAAAATCTTGCTGGTGTCAGCCAAGATGAAGAGCTGTTTGCGCCTATTTTAACCAGTGCCAAAAGCCGTAGTATTTGGCTTGGCATCAACTTGTGTACCGCGCTTTTAGCCGCAGCGGTGATTGGTCAATTTGAAGAAGTATTGGCGCAAGTGGTGGCGCTGGCGATATTGATGCCCGTGGTTGCCAGTATGGGCGGCATCGCTGGCTCGCAGACGCTGACCGTGGTCATTCGCGGTATGGCGATGGGTCAAATCGGTGGTTCTAACCGTCTGTGGTTACTCAATAAAGAACTGTGGGTCGGTGCGATAAACGGTATCATCTGGGCGATAATTATGGCGTTTATCGCGCAACTGTGGTTTCATGATATTAAAATTAGCTCGGTGATCGGTTTTGCTATTGCCATTAATATGACCGCTGCCAATGTATCGGGCATTAGTATTCCATTGGCATTGAAACGCATGAATATCGATCCTGCGCTGTCCGCTTCGGTTATCTTAACCACCGTGACTGATATCGTCGGCTTTATGTCATTCTTGGGCTTGGCAAGCGTGCTGATTCTTTAGTAAAACCGTTATTAGAAGTTAAATCCCAAAAGTTAAAAATCAGCAGCTATTTATAATAATAGTTGCTGTTAAGTATATTTAAAATACTCAAAGTTAAAAATGTGATTCGTTCTATTTATAAAACATAAAATCAACTTAAATCAAAAAATCGTTAAGTGAGTGCGTTATGCAAGCTGTACAAGTCAAAGTATTAAACCCTAAAATCACTGAAGATAAAGCATTTTCTCTACCAACGCGCGCCACCGATGGCAGTGCCGGTATTGACTTACGTGCTTGCATTGACGAGCCTTTAACGATTAAAGCAGGTGCCACGCATTTAATAGGTACTGGCCTCGCCGTTTATATTCAAGATCCCAATTTTGCGGGGATGATTTTACCGCGTTCAGGTCTGGGTCATAAGCATGGTATTGTTTTGGGTAACTTGGTCGGCTTGATTGATGCCGATTATCAAGGTGAGCTGATGGTCAGTATTTGGAATCGCAGCAATGAAGACTTTGTACTCAACCCAGCAGAACGTATGGCACAGTATGTGGTCGTACCCGTCGCCCGCCCAGAGTTTGCAGTGGTGGCAGAATTTAGTGATACCAGCGCGCGCGGTGCGGGTGGTTTTGGACATTCTGGTCGTCAGTAGCATTGAATATAAGCATTAAGCATTATTGGATTTTCATTTAGCATCAATCGCAGCAATAAAAATAATCAGCGATTTTTTGTTTCACCACTAGCCCATTTATTACGACTATAAGGAGAGTAAGCGATGCCGTCTTTTGCTGCGCAGCACTCCTTATTTCGTGCTTATGATATTCGCGGCGACGAGCAGTACTTTACGCCAGATTTTATAAAGGCTTTGGGCAGCGCCTTTGTACGACTTTACAAAAGCTATAATGCTGCCAAACATGGCAAGCTCATTGCTAATGGCGATACTGCTAACAGCGATATTTGTAAAAGCCATGCTAAACCGCATCATACACCAAAAGAAACCACGGTCATCATCGGCTATGATGTACGCTGCGATAGCGATAGCATGGCTCAGGCATTAGCGACCAGCCTGCAAGAGCAAGGCCTGCAAGTGATTAATTTAGGCTTGGTCACTACACCGATGATGGCATTTTGGACTGAGCAATACGACGGTCATGGCATCATGGTCACCGCCAGTCACTCTGCCAAAGGCATTTTGGGTATCAAGTGGCTGGTTGGCAACGCCTCTCCTAGTGCCGAAGATATTCAGTTGCTTTATCAAGATTTGACAGCGTTTGCGGCTAACCAACGCAACAATCAAAATGACAATAACAGTGACAATGGCAATGACAGCCCTAAACTCTCAAATGCATGCCACAGTGATGACGCTACAGCACCGTCGATATTATCCGTTATAGGCTTGCCGACTGATATTGTGGCAGCGCCTTATATTGATGCCATTGCCGATGTATTTATCAGTATCTATCCCGATCAAAGCCTGTCTGCTAGCAACAAGCGAACCTTTAAAAAACTTGATCTCACCATCGTTATTGACTGTATGCATGGGGCGACCAGTAGAATCGCCCTGCCGTTATTCACGACCTTCTGTCAGCGCGTCATCATCATCAATGACACGCCTGATGGTAGCTTTCCCATGGGCAACCCTGACCCTACTGAACCGAATCGATTGGCCGAACTGCAACAAACCGTCATCGTAAATATTGCCGATATTGGTCTGGCATTCGATGGCGATGGCGATCGATTAATGATTGTCGACAACAGCGGTAAAGTGATTATGCCTGACCATCTACTGTATTTGCTCGCCTCAGTTGCCATTAGCGAGCGTCCAGAACCGTGGCAGGCTGATACCGTGAGCCCGCAAGTACTGTTTGATATTAAATGCTCACACCATCTGCCTATGCTCTTAAGCGACTTGGGGGCGACTCCCATTCTAAGCAAAACCGGCAGTAGCTTAATGCGGCAACAGCTGCGGGTCGATGACAGTCAAATCCTATTCGCAGGCGAGTTATCTGGACATTTTATTTTTAACGACGGTTATTTTACTGCTTATGATGATGCGATGTACGCCGGCTTACGGCTGCTGCATTGGCTGGTATATAGAGCAGCACTTGCTGATAACGCATCAGCCGCCGTTGGTCTATGGGGCGAAGCCATTGAGACCTCCCGCCCTCCTCGGTTGACTGATATCACCCGTCAATTACCGACGTTGGTCAGTACAGCGGATCATTATTTACCTTTACCCAATAGCGCGTCTCTACAATGCCCAATCGTGCAACAGTTAGCAGAATTTTGTTATTATCTACAACGTTTGGTTACGCCGCCTTTTGATGACGTCGACAATACCTTGGCTGCGGCTCATGGCTCATCATCATGCTCTTGTGTGTCGAGTGTCGAGCATACGACCTTAGCCCAAGCCAAGCAATTGTTACCGAGTGGCACTCGGCTGACCTGTATTGATGGCGTACGCTTAGATTTCGCTCATGGTTTTGGCGTATTGCGCCAATCAAACACCAGCCATCATTTGACCGTGCGCTTTGCTGGCGACAGCTTAGCGGATTTAAAAGACATACAAGCACGCTTCGTAGCGCTCTGCCGTCCCTTTGATAAAAATTTGGCAGCGCAGATTGCAGACCTTATTTCTGAATAACCAGCCTTTTAAACCCATATCTTTTAGGAGTTAGTCATGACGCTTAATCTGGATGAAGCCAAAATCACCGCTGAAGTATTGACCACAGCGCTGCCCTATATCCAACGCTACGTCGGCAAACTAATCGTCGTCAAATACGGTGGTAATGCGATGACTGATCCTGAGCTTGAGAGCTCTTTTGCACGTGATATTGTGCTACTAAAGACAGTAGGTATGCATCCGGTAGTGGTGCACGGCGGTGGACCGCAAGTCGATAATTTGTTAAAGGAGCTCGGACGCAAATCTGAGCGTATCGATGGTATGCGAGTCACTGACAAAAGCACCATGGATATTGTCGAGATGGTACTAGGCGGCGGCGTCAATAAATCTATCGTCAGCTTAATTAATAAACATGGTGGTAGCGCTATTGGACTTACCGGTAAAGACGCCAACCTGATCCAAGCTAAGAAAATGTTGATGACAAAAATTGATGACGATGGCCGCGAAGTGCCAATAGATTTAGGTTATGTAGGCGATGTGGTCAGCGTTAATAAAGAGGTGATTAATATGCTTATCTCCTCCAATTTTATTCCTGTGATTGCGCCGCTTGGTGTTGATAGCGAAGGCAATACCTACAATATCAACGCTGATTTGGTCGCGGGGAAAGTCGCTGAATTTTTACAAGCGGAAAAGCTCATGCTATTGACCAATATAAAGGGTGTGCTGGGTCGTGACGGCGAAGTCGTGACTGGACTCACGCCAAAGAAAGTCGATGGTCTTATTGAAGATGGCATTATCTCAGGTGGTATGATTCCTAAGATTCAATGCGCGCTTGACGCAGTACGTAGCGGCGTAAAAAGCGCGGTTATCGTCGATGGTCGTGTCCCGCATGCCACGCTGTTAGAGATTTTTACCAACGAAGGTGTTGGTACGCTGATTAGTCGTGAAATCGATGCTGCTATGAGCTAGCGATAAGCTCTCAAATTCAAATATGAAAAATCCCGAACCTAGTCATTGCTAAGTTCGGGATTTTTTGCACTTGACCAAAATTTCCTTTACGAAAAGTTTATATCGAATGCTTCTTCATCAAAACCGCACAATAAGACCGCCTGATCCTTATTCTTAAGCTGACCTTCGACGATCGGACGTTTAATCATGCTGGTATTTTCGACAAGTAAATCAATGGCATTAGTTACATTAGTATCAGCGGCTTGCTTTTGCTCATCGGTGAGCTTACGCCATGTGGTACCGCGCTTGTTTAATACTTTATCAATGCCAAGCTCGTTGACCCAACGCTGAAGCGTTTCTTTATCGATACCTTGTTTTTTATAATCATGAAAATCATAGCTGATGCCTAGCTCATCGAGCTTAGTAAAAGCCTTTTTCATCGTGCTACAAGATTTAATACCGTAAATAGTGATGGTCATAATTAATCCTTAAGGGGTTATATTTAGCGCGTACTTTTATTTAATCA
>NZ_PJBY01000095.1:0-71485 GCF_002836005.1 Psychrobacter sp. Sarcosine-3u-12 | reverse complement strand
TGAGTAAAAAGCCTTCTATGACCAATCCCAGTATTCAGAAACTAGAAAAATACGGCTCAGGCAGCTACCTTGCCAGCGATGTGACCGTATTGCTTGATATCGTCGATAAAGACGCGGTTGCAGACGTGCCAGTCAGCCAAAAAGAAGCACTGATCCAAAGTGGGCAGCGCCATTATTCAGACATGCTGACCTTAGAGGCCGCACCAACGGCGATGCACGAGCAGCTATATCAGAAAGCACTAGAGCAAGGCACAACGAGAACCGCGACTGATATTACTAATTTAGCGCATACGTTACACCATACTTTCGAGCAAACGGTTAGTGCTGAGCACCCATTAGTATTGGTCAGCTTAGTACGAGCAGGTTTGCCAGTTGGCGTGTTATTGCAGCGTGCCCTATCAGATAAGAAAGGGTCAGATAATGAAAGGTCAGATGCCGATAGCGACTACTCTCTGCCAAGTGTGCATTACGGTATTAGCATCATTCGTGACCGCGGTCTTGATCCAGTCGCTTTACAGATGATATTGGACGCTTACCCAGACAGTCCCATCGTATTCGTTGATGGCTGGACAGGTAAAGGTGCCATCTATCAAGAGCTTGCTCATAGCTTAGAAGTCTTTAGTGACCCTAGCCATCCCAATTTTGCCAATATTTTTCATCAAGGAAAAGACGCCATCCCGCTACTGACACTTGCTGATCCAGCGGGCGTAGCATGGCTAGCTGCTAGTGAAGAAGACTGGTTGATCCCATCAGGTTTATTAAATAGCACGGTGTCGGGACTGATTTCACGTAGTCTTTATACTGAGCCGCAATCAGGTCTACATCGCAGTGTTTTTTATGATAATTTAGTAGAGGCAGATCATAGCTTGGCGTTTATCGATCACATCGATACTGCACGACGTGCATTAACGATACCTTTGCAACGTTTGCCAACTTTTAAACAACCACGCTATCAGACTGCTGATTTAATTAATGAATTGGCAAAAACCTATCAAATCACCAATCGTAACCGCATTAAGCCGACGATTGCAGAGGCGACACGCGCCATATTACGCCGCGATCCCGAGCGCATTCTACTGGCCACTGCTGATCATCCCGATACCGTATTATTGCGCCATTTATGTACCGAACGAAATATCAATATCAAGGTATTAGGTGCTAAAATACTACCCTATCAAGCCATCACGCTGATCAAGCAGCGTAGCAAAGACAGCTAAGCTATTATTGCTGATCAATTCATACGTTCTGTCTTTTATAACCCTTTACGACCATTCAATTTATCACTATTTACGATGCCGATTATGCCAGATATGCCAAATAACGAATCAAACATTTATAGCCATACCCAGTCTTATGCGCATCTCATCACTGAGCGTCATGCGATGGTTAGGCCCAATACCCATCATCCGTATCAGCTGGGTGCAAGCCTTTATATGCCTGCTACTCGCCAAGATATCTGGCAAGTCATCAAGCGCGATAAATTACCAACGATTAATAGCATTATCATCTGCTTAGAAGATGCCGTTAGCCACAATGATGTCGAGCTGGCGCTGACACGGCTGCAAACCCTGCTTCATACTTGGGCGATACACGTCGATAGTATCAATGATCCGTCAAGAGAATCTGGCTTTCAATCGAATCAGCAATCAGAGCAAAAAAACCAGCATCCTACGCGGCCCTTGGTCTTTATACGTCCGCGCAATCCGATGATGCTGCAACAACTGGCAGACTATGCTCATATCGATCTCATCGACGGCTTCGTCATGCCCAAAGTCGATATGTATAGCTTATCCAATTGGCGCATGGCCTGCCAGAATCTCAGCATCGATCATTTATTAATGCCGACGCTTGAGACCGCAGCATTATTTAACCCACATCACAATCAAGAACTGGCCATTGGTTTTAAAGAAGCTTTTAGCCAGCCAGTCTTTGCTCTGCGCATCGGCGGCAATGATCTGTTTGCCGCGCTGCGTCTGCGCCGTCCGAAGAACAGTATCGTCTATGATACCCCTATCGGCACGCTTGCTTATCAGCTGCTCGGCTGCTTTGTGCCGCACGGCTTTTATCTCACCGCACCGGTCTTTGAGTATTTAGATCAGCCAACGCTGTTTATGCAAGAGCTGACTCGCGACGTCAGTTTGGGCTTAGTCGGCAAAACGGTTATTCATCCTAGCCAAATCGCTTTAGTTCAGCAAGCCTACTGCGTGCCAATGAGCACATTAGATGAGGCGCAAGCCATATTACATAGCGAAGCCAAAGCGGTATTTAAATATAATAATACGATGCTAGAGCCTGCCACACATCGCGCATGGGCGACCGAAATCGTCAATCGTGCCGATGCCTTTGGCACTATCGATGACGGCAATAGTGACTATACATCACGATTGTAAGCACCTCTTATACCAAAACCAAAGACGCCGTTATCATAGCAATGATAACGGCGTCTTTTTAGTATAGTCGATTCAATTTAAAAGTAGTACAAGGCAACCGAGTGTAGATGTATAGGTGATACTTCAAGCGAGGTCAACGCAGTAATATTTTTATAGTGGAATGACTATATAGGGGCATGCCCTAATTAGGGCGTGTCCTCATTTTAAAAATGGTGATAAAAATGAGATAAATTGCAGTCAAACAAGGAAAATAACGCAGATAATATCGGGATATTAACCAGCTATTTAACGATGTTTGGCAAAATTTAGCCATTTTTAGCCCGTTTAGATATGATCAATTGAATTGAGGACACGCCCTAGTCATACTTATGATACACAGCTCGTCAAAAATTGACTCAGCACTTTATTGACCTGTTCAGGCTCTTCTACCGTCGAAGTATGTCCAGAGCCTTTGATTATTGCAAGCTTAGAGCCATCGATGGCGAAGTGCATACGCTCAGCTTTGGCATAAGGAGTGGCGACATCCTCATCGCCCACGATGATTAGAGTAGGCGTCGTGATGCGATCGATTTGATCATAAATAGCGTCGCGTTCGATGACTCCCATCGTGGCTTTGACGACCCCACCTTTGCGATTACCATTGAGCATTGCCAACCATTCTTTTTGATCCGCTTTACGCGATTTATCTTCTAAAAAAGTACTACCAAACATAATAGGCATGACTTTTTTACTCACCCTTTTCATCCCCAACCAGCGAATAGCCGTCATGAGCTTTTTGTAGCCGGGAATATTGTCAGGGTCTTCCGCATCAGCCGAAGTGTCTATTAGGGTCAAGGATTTTAGCAGCTCTGGTCTTCTAATAGCGATGCGTTGTCCAACGAAGCCGCCCATCGATAGTCCGACATAATGGCAGCTGTCTATATCGAGCGCTGCTAGGAGAGCAATAGCATCATCTGCCAAGGTGTCCATGTCGTAGCCGTCTTTAGTAATTTGCGACTGGCCTTGTCCGCGAAAGTCAAAAGCGATGCAGCGATAGCGGTCCTGAAAGTGCTCGACTTGTTTGTCATAGATTCTCGTATTCCAAAGTAGCCCATGAGCAAAGACCATGACAGGTTTCTGCGTATCGTTTGGTGCGCTGTCTTCGTAATTGATATTAGCATTATTGACTTCAATAGTTGGCATAACAACTTCCTTGTATAATCGATTAAAAAATTAAGCATATGACTGCTTTTTCTTTTTAGCCCTGCCTTTCTAACGCTTTACTTCTTCCACTGATCTTTTAGCATAATTCACCAGCCACTCAGTTGACAGTCTTATTTCTGAATGAGCCGTTTTTATCGGTGCATCCTAAGAAATTAACACAGCGAGACAGATTAAACCACACTGGCGATTTGTCCTAAGCGCCCACAAAACTTGCTTTTATAATCATAGCAAGCTGCTATAGTAATCAATAGTGAATGATTTGTTACAAAACCTGCTCAGCCTTTATTTTGAATCGCCTATTACCTAACTAATTTAACTAAGGAAAGCCAAGATGTCACCGTCTCTCGTCGAGTACCAAAGCGAAAACCACATTGCCACCATTACTATGAACGATCCAAAAACGCTGAATGCCTTTAGCACGCCATTAAAAAACGCCATTATGGATGCGCTTGATAAAGCAGATAGCGATGCAGACGTACGTGCGATTGTCTTGCAAGGCAGCGGTCAAAATTTCTCTAGTGGTGGTCATATTGGTGAAATGTTAGAGAACGGTATGGAGTCTGAGGCATTGGTCGCAAAACTTGATTTTATGTTACGTGAAGTCGCGGAAGTGAGCTTAAAGCTGCGTAATATTCATAAGCCAATTATTGCCAAATTGGAAGGTGCCGTCGCAGGTGCAGGTATGAATCTGGCACTGACTTGCGATTTCCGTATCGCCGCTGACAATGCAAAATTCGTCCAAGCCTTTGTCAATATCGGTCTGATTCCAGATGCTGGTGGTATTTATCTACTCAATCAATTAGTGGGTGCTGCTAAGACGACTGAGCTGGTGATGCTAGGTGATAAGCTCAAAGCGGACGATGTCGCACGTCTAAATCTAGTAAATAACGTCGTTAGTGCGGACGAGCTAGATGCCACTGTACAGGCATTAGCGACGCGCCTAAGCAACTTACCGGGTAAAGCGCTTGCTTCAATGAAGCATATGATTAATGTCCATGCCTTTTCTGGTCTTAATGAAGCGCTTGATATGGAAGTTGAACAACAAAACATGATGGCCGTTACCGATGACTTTAAAGAAGGTATTACCGCTTTTATGGAAAAACGTAAGCCCGTTTATCAGGGTAAATAAAAGCCTTATAATATTCTGTTATGCACTATCATCAAAAAGGCTGCCATTAGGCAGCTTTTTTTGGGTAAAATCACATAGATAACCGTCAATATCGTTGTTATTAATAGCATTAATCATTAAGGAGCAGAGGCTGTTTTATAGTGATGCGGTAAGGTAAATATCTTGTCAAAACCCAAGGTAAAAACGAAGGTATAAACCAAGAAGAATAACAGCAGCGCGGCTTCCAGCATAAAGGCTTTGATTAGACCAACATCGTACCAAATCATATAAATTGGTAAGCAAATCAGCACCAAGCCGCCTTCAAAAACAAATGCATGCACACTGCGTATCAATAACGTGCGCTTTGTCACCTGCTTGCGCCGTTCCCACGCTTCAAAAGCTGTATTGTAGAGAAAGTTCCAAATCACCGCTGCCAATGACACCATCACTGCCGCTGGTAACGACTCTGCGGCATCACTACCACTGAGCATCATCAATATATAGGTGGATGAGATAATCGCGATGATTTCAAAGACAGTCACATATACAAGGCGACGTTTGAGAGGGGATAAAGTAATCAACCAAGACTCCAAAGCACCTGAATGATAAGTGCATAATTAAAGTCTCGGTCCGTCCCGAGATAGAAAAAGTAAAAAAGTGCAGAGCCACGGTTTCCGCCTGCCTTTATATTATACATGAGATAATGGAAGAAACCAGTTGACGCTTGTAGCAAAAAGATCCCGGTAACTTAAAAACAAAAAAATCATAGTTACGTTGCTACTCATATAAACTTAGTATTAAACCTTTAAATATCAACTATTTGTTTTATTAGCTTGGATAATACTTTGAAGTAGATAATAAACCCTGGTGTACTAATTGTTCTTTAAACTGCTTATTTTATAAAAACAATTTATCCTTGTTGTCTCGATATACAGTTCCACACGTAAAGCACTATAAAGATTTATCTCGATAAAATCGTTGTCTTATTACAGTCATCACTGCTATGCACATTGATAACAATGATAAAGTTATGAAAATCATAAAAGAAACGTAGCCAATATCACTTACAACGTTGTTATTTGCCTCCCTACCATATATGGTGCTGAACAGTCCCAACATACCTATTAAAAAATACATAACAAACAGAAAATTAACTATAGTAAACTTTGGCTCTTTATAAATACTTATGGTTTTTATGCCTTTTATTCTAGCTGTTATAAATAAACTCCCCTCATAATTATTAACCAATATGTTTAGTTTAAAACTGTCATTAGCGTTAATTAATAAAGGTTGAATTTCGACGCTATCCTCCATCTTGACAATAGCGGCATTCAATTCGTTTGGATTTTGTTCTAATACTTCACATGTAAGTATATTTGTATCACTACCTAATCTTACGTTAATAGGCATAGCGAAATCATCTATAGAAATAGGTTGATTCCCATCATTAACAAACCTGATGGAAATTAAGTGAACATTTACAACTTTTTTCTCGTCGTATAATATCGTAATCCTATCTTTAATCTTGTTTTCAACACCTACTAATTGTGTGTTTGAAATAATTTCATAGGAAAGTTTTTTTCGACTTTTTTGTAGGAAATAGATAATAAGTGGTACAGTAATAGTCGCTATTACTGCCAAAGTTCCTAATAATAATTCTACTGAAAAACTCATACCTTCTTCCTAAAATAATTCAATTTCACAATTATACATATTGCTGAGTTAATTAGATGCGGAAAAATGCTGAACACGACAGAAATTGTCGTTAGAAATTACTTTTTATTTTAAGCATAAAGCTTCTAATTTTAAATGCTTATAGCATTAAATTAGCTCAATTGAGCCCTTATACCAATGCTTTAGATAGGCTATAAAATCAAGCAATATTTGCAAATTTATTTTGCTGGTAGACCCCATTTATTGGTTTCAGGCTTAGTATCATTAGCACAAAATACAAGAAACACAATGCCGCCTATCAGTGGTATTAAGGATATTAAAAACCACCATCCTGAGCGACCCGTATCATGTAACCTGCGAATACCAACAGCAATACTGGGTAAAGCAAGACCAAGCGCTACAACTATATAAACAGGCCCTGTTTCTGCGTCAAAAATGATTGCATCTATTATCATCGCAAAAATTGCTAAAATCATATATACCAAAGAAAAATACCAAAACTCTTTACGGCGTGCCCGACCAGAGAAATTGACATAGTTTCTTATGCACTTTTTGAACCAATCAATGATGCCATAGTTTTCTTCGGCACTATGATTGTTCACCGCAGCATCTGGCAGAGGTGGCGGCGTTACTTTATCGAGCATATTTTTATTTTCCATAGGATTTGTCTTCATGTATCTGTAAGAGTTAAGTCGCCAACCAAAAGTTTGACCAGTTCACTAAAGTATAAACTCCAAAAAAAAGTTTGCAAACTATTCAAGGTATTTTATTTTCATAAAAAACCCCGCATCATTTTGATACGGGGTTCTATTTAAATAAGAACGATAGAACTTAAAAACGTTCTACTTAAGCGTCAACCAAAATTAAGTCAACTGAGCAACATTAATTTTATCCGCTTCTTCAGTGTACTCTTCCATACGATCGAAGTTCATGTACTGATACACTTCCTCACCCATGCTGTTTAGCATGCCAGCATACTGCTGATATTCGTCGTTGGTTGGCAATTTACCAAGTACCGCTGCTACGGCTGCAAGCTCTGCAGAAGCAAGGTATACGTTAGCGCCTTGACCTAGACGGTTCGGGAAGTTGCGGGTTGAGGTCGATACCGCAGTAGAGTTCGGTGCGATACGTGCTTGGTTACCCATACATAGTGAACAACCTGGCATCTCAGTACGAGCGCCGGCTTGAGCATAAATGTTGTAATAACCTTCTTCCATTAATTGACGCGCATCCATCTTAGTTGGTGGCGCAATCCATAGACGAGTCTTGAGGCTACCTGCTGGTACGTCTTGTAGCAGTTTACCGGCAGCACGGAAGTGACCGATGTTGGTCATACATGAACCAATGAATACTTCATCAATGGTATCACCAGCCACGTCAGCCAAGGTTTTTGCATCGTCTGGATCGTTCGGGCAGCAAAGAATCGGCTCTTTAATCGTGCTCATGTCGATGGTCATATCGATAGCGTATTCTGCATCTTCGTCAGCACGCATAAGGCTTGGATTAGCCAACCACTCTTGCATTTGCTCGATACGACGGCTGATAGTACGCGCATCGCCATAGCCTTCTGAGATCATCCACTTAAGCAGCGTGATGTTTGAGTTCAAGTA
Source organism: Psychrobacter sp. Sarcosine-3u-12 (assembly GCF_002836005.1). NCBI lineage: Bacteria > Pseudomonadati > Pseudomonadota > Gammaproteobacteria > Moraxellales > Moraxellaceae > Psychrobacter > Psychrobacter sp. Sarcosine-3u-12. The sequence continues at coordinate 63,500 of NZ_PJBY01000095.1, read as the reverse complement.
CTCAGTCACTGACTCTTCAGATAGCGTGATAGTACAACCTGCAGCACTACGCTCAGCTGACGCATCAGATAGCTCAAACGCTTGCTCAGCCGTTAGGTCTTCTAAGCCTTCGATTTCAAGGATACGGCCGTTGAACTCGTTGATTTTGCCTTTCTTATCGACAGTTAAGTAACCTTCTTTAATCGCCTGATAAGGAATCGCATGGACTAAATCACGTAAAGTGATACCAGGCTGACGCTCGCCAACAAAGCGTACACGCACAGACTCAGGCATATCAAGTGGCATAACACCAGTCGCAGCTGCGAATGCAACTAGGCCAGAACCCGCTGGGAACGAGATACCCATTGGAAAACGAGTATGCGAGTCACCACCAGTACCAACGGTATCTGGAAGTAGCATACGGTTGAGCCATGAGTGAATGATGCCATCGCCCGGACGTAAGCTGACACCGCCGCGGTTCATGATGAAGTCAGGTAGTGTATGCTGAGTCTCAACATCAACTGGCTTTGGATAAGCAGCAGTGTGACAGAATGACTGCATCACAAGATCCGCTTGGAAGCCCAAACATGCCAAGTCTTTTAGCTCATCACGCGTCATCGGACCAGTGGTATCTTGACTACCGACTGTGGTCATTTTAGGCTCGCAATACATGCCTGGACGTACGCCTTGCAGACCACAAGCTTTACCAACCATTTTTTGTGCAAGCGTGAAGCCTTTACCCGTATCAACTGGCTCTTCTGGCTTGGCAAAAATATCTGAATGACCAAGACCCATGTACTCACGAGCACGGTTAGTCAAACCACGACCAACGATCAATGGAATACGGCCACCAGCACGAACTTCATCAAGCAATGTTGGTGAGTTTAGCTTGAACGTAGACAGTACTTCGTCAGAATCATGCTTAGTGATTTTGCCTTCATACGGATAGATGTCAAACACATCACCCATGTTTAGGTTATCAACCGCTACTTTTTCGATTGGCAATGCACCAGAATCTTCCATAGTATTGAAGAAGATAGGAGCGATGTTGTTACCTAATACCAGTCCGCCACCACGTTTGTTTGGCACGTTAGGAATGTCTTCACCCATGAGCCACAGTACTGAGTTGGTCGCAGACTTACGGCTAGAACCCGTACCAACCACGTCACCAACATAAGCCAGTGGATGGCCTTTTTCTTTTAGCGCTTCGATCTGCTTCATTGGACCGACGACGCCCTCTTCGTCAGCAGTGATGCCGTCGCGAGAGTTTTTGTGCATGGCTAATGAATGCAATGGGATATCAGGACGGCTCCACGCATCTTGCGCAGGTGACAAGTCATCAGTGTTGGTTTCGCCAGTCACTTTAAACGTCGTGTAAGTGGTCTTTTCTGGTACGGCAGCACGGTTCAAGAACCATTCAGCGTCAGCCCAAGACTGCACGACTTCTTTTGCAATGTCATTACCAGCTTCAGCTTTTTCAGTGACGTCATTGAATGCGTCAAATACCAGTAGCGTTTTTTTCAACGCTTCAGCAGCGTCTTGTGCAACATCAGCGTCATCTAGTGCAGCAACCAATGGCTGCACGTTGTAGCCACCTTGCATAGTGCCTAGGATTTCGACGGCTTTTTGCTTGCTGATAAGTGGTGATGATGCTTCACCCTTAAGGATAGCAGCTAAAAATGCAGCTTTAACGTAAGCAGCTTGGTCAACGCCAGCAGGAATACGGTTTTCTAGCAGGTTCATTAAGAATGCGTCTTCGCCTGCTGGTGGGGTTTTTAATATTTCAACCAACTCTGCTACTTGTTTTTCGTTCAGTGGTAGCGGAACCGTTCCTAGCTCAGCACGTTCTTCGACATGTTTACGATAAGCTTCTAACACAATAGTCGTCCTCGTCAGTTGGGGGTATTAGCACATTACGTGGGTAGTCAGCATGACAGCCTGCGTCTATATACTAGATGGAATAATTATCCGTGCAATCATAGCTTAAAACGCTCTAAATGTTAATGGCTCAGCCTTTAAAAGGCTCAATATAGGGCCATATTGGACATTTATTATAAAAATAGTACCATCAATAATATGATTGGGCAGCCTTTCGCAACCAATATGCTGCTTGTCACTCTCGTCAAGCATAGCTCGATTCATAATCAAATTAATACATCGAGACTACTAAACATTTTTCAGGATATTATTTGATAAAATATTATCTTGCTACGATAGCTTAGAGAAAATATCAATTAAAAAAATAGCGCTTGAAAAAACAGCTTTTATTAACCATATACTAAGGCATGCCCTCATTTTAAGAATGGTGATAAAAATAAGATACATTGTAGTCAAACAAGAAAAATAGCGCAGATAATATCGAGATATTAATCAGCTGTTTGACGCTGTTTGGCAAAATTTAGCTATTTTTAGCCCATTTAGATGACTGTCAATTGAATTGAGGACATGCCTTAAATAAATATTAGGGATGACGACATGGACGATAGCAATATGGAAAACCACGACATAGAAAACAATGATATGAAGAATAACGCTAATTATCAAAACGGCCTTAAGGTTCGTACTGAAGTAATGGGCGAGGCACATGTTAAACGCTCGCTTGATGCGGCGACTGGATTTACCCAACCGTTACAAGACTGGATTATTGAACATGCTTGGGGTAGCACTTGGCAAGATGATTCAGTATTACCGCGTAAATATCGCTCCTTAATCACCATCGCCTTTTTAATTGCACAAAAAAGCCCGACTGAGCTAAAAGGGCACATTCGAGGTGCGATTAATAATGGCGCAACTGTCGCTGAGATTCGAGAAGTATTGATGCACAGTTTACCTTACTGCGGTGCACCTGCCACCCAAGAGGCGTTTCGTGCCGCCATAGATATCCTGAATGAGTTGGATATTGATATTGATATTTAAAACTATGGTTGCAAGCGCAATCGTAGTAGTCTTAAAACAGTAGTCTTAAAACAGTACTTTGAACCAGTAACCTTAAAAGGTCAGTTAAACAATATTGATTAAAAATCGACCTCTAAATTTCTGCTATAATAGTTCAACTAATAACATATGCTAATAATTCCATAAACCCTTATACGATAAAGGGTTAAGAGATAATTTATTATGACAACTGCCGTACAAACACATGTGCCTGCTGCTAAGGTCAAACCTAGAAAAGCCATCCAAGGCGAAAAGCTACGTGGCTATGATAAAGTTGCGCGTATCCCAATTAAAGTGATTCCGACCGTCGAGGCGAAGAAAAAGCCAGATTGGATTCGGGTCAAGATGTCGTCACCTAGCGAGGTGGCGCGTATCAAAGCCACCTTGCGTGAGCAGAAGCTCTATACTGTCTGCGAGGAAGCGGCCTGCCCTAACCTGCCGCAGTGCTTCGCTGATGGTACGGCGACCTTTATGATTATGGGTGATATCTGTACCCGTCGCTGCCCGTTCTGTGACGTCGGCCATGGTCGTCCGAATGAGCTAGATGCAGATGAGCCGCGCCACACTGCCGAGACCATTTTAGGCTTGCAGCTTAAATATGCAGTAATCACCTCTGTGGATCGTGACGATTTAAAAGATGGCGGCGCGGCGCATTTCGTTGAAGTACTCAATGAGTCAAGAGCGCTTAGCCCGAATTGCCTCATTGAAATATTGGTGCCAGATTTCCGTGGGCGTATGGAAGTGGCTTTAGACCTACTGACAGAAACCCCACCAGATGTCTTTAACCACAACATTGAAACGGTTCCGCGTCTGTACAAAGCCTTCCGCCCAGGCTCTGACTATCAACATTCATTAGATTTGCTCAAGCTCTATAAAGAGCGTCGCCCTGATATCGCGACCAAGTGCGGTTTTATGGTTGGCCTTGGTGAGACGGAAGAAGAAATCTATGCACTGCTTGATGATCTAAAAGCACATAACGTCGATATGATTACGGTTGGCCAGTATCTACAACCTAGTAAAAACCACGCGCCAGTTGATCGTTATGTCCATCCAGACGAGTTCCAGCGTTATATGGACTACGGCAAAAAGATTGGTTTCTTTAACATTTGGGCAGGCCCGATGGTACGCTCAAGCTACTTTGCCGATCGTCAATACTATGGTGAAGATTGCCCAGCGCCTATCCGTAGCAAAAAAGCCTTAGAAGCCGAAGGCAAACTTGGTTGTTAAGTGTCAGGTTTTAATGAGCTAAAGCTTAAACATTAAGCTAAGCATGTAAAAAGGGTGAATAACAATTTATGTTATTCACCCTTTTTTTTAACTTTAATGAACCTGTAAAGCCTCCAAACCCAACGCTTTACACGGTTAAAGTTGGCGTTGGCTTGCCAGCTGTTTTTATATTGAATATAGCAATACTAAGGACAATGACGCCGCCTAATAATCCCGTGGTAATCTCAGGATAAATCAGTAATAAAGCGCCAATAGCCAATATAATACGCGTCACCGAATTCATAGTACCTTTAAAATACCCCTCCAGCGCCGAGCTTAAGGCAATAACACCCGTGATCGAAGTGACTACGACCGTGATGATAGCGATAATAGGCGGCAATGGGAAATCTTTCGCTGTGACTGCCAGACCCGTAGGATCTATCATCAACATCGTCGGATTATAAATAAACATAAACGGCACGATAAATCCGGCAAGTGCCAGTTTGAGCGACAAAAACCCTGTTTTCATCGGATCACCGCCGGATATGCCTGCACCGGCAAAAGCAGCCAAACACACAGGCGGCGTAATATTGGCAAAAATACCAAAGTAAAAGACGAACATATGCGCTGACAAAATCGGAATATCAAACCCTGCTAAAGCTGGTGCTGCCATCGTTGCCGTAATGATATAAGCAGGAATAGACGGTAGTCCCATGCCCAATACCATCGAGGCAAGCATCGTTAAAATCAGCGTGAAAAATAGCGACCCTGCACCAAGTGTGACAATTGATGAGGTCATCACCGTTCCAAAGCTGGTCAAACTCACAACTCCGATGATGATACCGACGACCGCACAGGCAGCCATCACGGCGAGCGACTGACGAGCACCATCTTCTAGCGCACCCAAAATATCAGAAAAACCCATTCTGGTCTCTTTGCGCAGCATACTAACCACGACGGTAAAACCAATGGTATATGCCGCTGCATAGCCGACGGGCACGTTTTTGATTAATAAGAAGACCAAAAAGACAATCGGTAGCAGCATATGACCGCGTGCTTTTAAGACTTCTTTGACTGCTGGTAAGTTTTCTTTGGCAATGCCTTTTAAGTCACGACGACCAGCGCGAAAATGCACCTGCGCGATAACGCCAAGATAATATAATATCGCTGGTAATAATGCCGCTAGCGCAATCGTACTGTACGGCAACCCTGTCGTCTCTGCCATGATAAAGGCACTGGCACCCATAATCGGTGGCAATATCTGCCCACCCACAGAAGCGCTCGCCTCTACTGCACCTGCAAAGTCTTTATGATAGCCAACCTTTTTCATCAGAGGGATGGTAAAGGCACCAGTGCTGACCACGTTCGATAAAGCAGAGCCATTAATACTACCCATAAAGCCACTGGAGATGACCGCCACTTTTGCCGGACCTCCTTTTTTATGACCTGCAATGGCCAATGCCAAATCATTAAATAGCTGTCCCATTCCCGAACGCGCTAAAAATGCGCCGAATAAAATAAACAAAAAGATAAACGTAACCGACGCACCAATCGCGACAGAATATAGGCCTTCTGTTTTTAGGAATAACTGACCAAAAATATCGCCCATATCATAAGGACGAGTCAGTAGCCGGTCTGGCATAAAGGCCAAATGGCTGACAAACGGATACGCTAAAAATATCGCTGCCAATATTGGCAAAATCCAACCTGTGATACGGCGACTACCTTCTAATACGCAGACCACGGTAATCAACGAGAAAATCACATCCGTCTGATTGGCCATGCCACCACGCGAGGTCACAATGTCTTGGTACTCGTATATGAGATAGGCCATCCCAGATAAGGACAGCGCAAACCAAATCCAGTCATACCAAGCCACCCGCTGGCGGCTGCTTTTTTTACTGGCTGGAAAAATCAGAAATATTAAAGCAAATCCAACACCAACATGCACAGAGCGTTGTAACAGCGCAGGCATGGGATTAAAAGTGATATACAAATGAAATAAAGAATATAAAATGCAAATCCCAGCGATAAAATACTTGACTGGTCCTTGAGTGATATGGCGCGTGATGGACTCTCGGTCGTACTTTTCTAATATGGCTTTATTATGGGCTTGCGCTTCAAGCTCAGCGTCGACATTAGTCTCAACGTCAGGATGAGAATGTATAGGCGAGTCGCTATCGTTATTGATATGGTTATCTGACATCGTTGTCAAATTATCGTGATCCGTCACTTGGGAGTTCATGACACAAGTCCTTGTTAAATCTATCAATGAAACCATACGCTGTCGGCATGATCGTTACTTCAGAATAGTCTGGCACCCAGCGATGAATGCGTATCCCATAGTTACCATAGTCAATCTCACCTTTGGTAAGCCGTGAGACCACCCAATTAAGCTTGGGCAGTTTCTCATTGATTTGATAACCCAGATAGCCAGGTTTTTGTATGGGAGCAAGCGCCTCAGTAGAGGGTGTACCTGCGCCAAAAGCTTCAAAATAAGTGGTGGTCAGCAGCAGTTCAGCGTCTTCTGTACTGCTGCCGTCTATACGCTGATACTGTTCTTCCCACCATTGTTTTTCTACAGAATGTATCCAGCGCAATTGAAAGTCAGGCTCAACGAAATAGCAAACCTTGTCATTAGCACCGTCAACACCTGCGACGCGAACTTCCACCACAGGCTGACGGACAAAGAGATGCCACAGCATAAAAAAAACCAGCGCAGCAATGAGCACTGCGCCAGCTATTAACCATAATGTCTTATTTTTAGTAACCATAACTGCTTATTTAGCGGCTTGTTCATCATAGTATTTTTTGGCGCCAGGATGGATAGGTGCAACCATGCCTTCACGAGCCGTCTCTAAGCTAATATCATTGGCCGCTTGGTGTGCTGTTTTTAGGCCGTCTAAATTATCAAACAACGCTTTGGTCAACTTGTAACCATCTGCTTCAGACAACTCAGAGCTTACCAATAGAGCATTCATAATCGCTGCGGTTGGAATCGCGGCGTCATTGCCATAAGTGCCAGCAGGAATCTCAAAGGTTTTAAAGTAAGGCTTACTTGCAATGATTTCTTTTAGCTTGTCTTGATTAATGGTGATTAACTGTAAGTCCAAGCCCTGCTCTAGCTCCATCAATGAAGAGTTCGGTAGACCACTACTAAAGAAAGCTGCTTCAATTTTACCCGCTTTCATGCCATCCGCCGCTTCAGAAAAACCCAAATAATCGACAGTGATATCATCGTACGTGATACCGAAACCTTCTAATAACGTTCGAGCATTGACTTCTGTGCCAGAGCCTTGATCGCCCACAGCGATACGCTTACCACGTAAGTCTTCAATATTTTTGATGCCAGATTTTTTGGTGGTGACGATTTGCACCACATTAGGGTACAAGACCGCAATTTGTTGGATGTTGGTAATTGGCTTATCAAAGTTGTTTTTGCCTTCGACCGCGTCGGTGACCACATCACTGAGCGCCAATACCATGTCGACTTTACCTTGGGTCAATAGATTGACGTTTTCGACTGAAGCGCCGGTGGTTTGCGTCTTTGAGTTCACCCCAAAGGTTTTGACATAGACTTCTGATAATGAAGTACCAATGATGTTGTAAGGGCCAGATGCTCCGCCAGTAGCGATGGTAAGAAACTTGGTATCCAGCTTGTCGGCGGCAGTGTCAGTAGCAGCGCTATCTGTTGCCGTACTGTCAGTATTTTCTGAACTTGGTGATGAGCATGCGGTTAGGCCTAAAGTGGCGCTTAGCATCGCTGATAAAAATAACGGAGATTTTAGAGAGTTGAACATTGCATTCATCCTTGAAATAATCGATTTAATACCTCTAACGGCATCACTATATAAATATTAATGCGTTACAGACCTGTAATAGTATAGCAATTCCCACCATAAATAAACCAAAGCCTTTTATGTCTCAAAACCTTGTAGATAAAGCAACTTGAGTTAAAAATAGCGATTCGGAGTATTGATATTTGTTTAGTAAAGTTCTGCTATGCGAAACAAAGTTTCATTATTCAAGCTATTTAAACAAAAATTAAGCACAGTGTAAACCTTTATCATCGTCTTAATAGCATCAAGGTTATTTATTACGGAGTCAAAAAATGCTTACCAAGAATGAATAGGGCGTGTCTTCAGTTCACTCGATAGTCATCTAAATGGGTTAAAAATGGCTAAATCTTGCCAAACATCGTCAAATAGCTAGTTAGTATCCCGATATTGTCTGCATTATTTTGCTTGTTTGACGGCAATTTATCTCATTTTTACTACCATTTTTGAAATGAAGACACGCTTTAAACTATATTTCTGCATTTATTTTGTGTCTGTAATAGATAGTCTCTTAGGATTAACTGTACCTTAGAAAAACATTCTAAATAACTGAAAATCAACGAATAATAATTACTACCCTTATCGAAAGCGGCTACACTAGCAAGCTAGGATATGGTCAATACCATATAAGTTATATAAGCTGTCAGGCTCGATTAATCTACTATTGCGAGTACTTTCACTCGTCTTAATAGTCTCCAAGTTATATAGAACTGACTATCGTGCTATATTTTGAAACCATAGTTTAGAATCGAAAATAATGATATCTCTCTTATAAAAAAAGGATTGACCGATGAGCACCGAATTTACGCCGCAAGAAGGCTCTTGCTCTTGTTATAGCAACACTTATACGATTAACCATACTCCGATAGCTCGCTTTATTTGTCACTGCACTATCTGTCAGGACTATACGGGTAAGGCTTATAACGATGTCACGGTTTTGTTTAAGTCAGATCTCAGCGAAATGGACATCAATAAAACGCGTTTTCGTCGTTGGAAAATGCCACCGAATATCAGCCGTGGACTGTGTAAGCGCTGTCATAAGCCCAGTATAGAGATGGCTGTGGGCGGTGCTCTGGTCTTCATTCCTACCGATAACTATCCTAATGCAGCCGCTCTACCTGAACCGACGATGCATCTGTTTTACAATCGCCGTGTTAAAGATGTGGATGATAATCTGCCTAAATATAACGGTGTTGTGCAAAGTCAGACAATGGCGGTTAAGGAGCTGGCTCAAGGAATGTATAAGAGAGTCACTAAGCGCTAGCAGTATCCGTTCAAAAGACTAGTTATCTTCCTTATTAAGTTTTTTTAGTTAAATACCTATTGTCAAACATCTGGAAACGTCCTATGACTTTAAAAGAAGAAGACACTGTAAAACACTCTGCTGACATCGCTATCATTGGCGGTAGCGGTCTGTATCAAATGGCAGACTTGACTAACCAGCGTAGCGTCAGCATCTCAACACCTTATGGCAAGCCGTCCGATGATATTATCTTAGGGGAATTGAATGGTGTGACCGTTGCTTTTTTGACCCGTCATGGTCAAGGGCATAAATTTACACCTTCTAAAGTACCTTATCGCGCCAATATTTATGCGCTAAAAACTCTAGGCGTGCGCTATATCATTTCAGTATCAGCGGTGGGTTCATTGCAAGAAGAGCTTAAACCGTTAGACATGGTCGTCCCTGATCAAATGATCGACATGACTAAACATCGTGCCAGCACATTTTTTGGTAAAGGTGCAGTTGCGCATGTCTCGATGGCGGATCCTTTATGCCCGAAAGTCGCTGATATTCTGAATCGCGCTTACACTCAAGCGAATATCAATGAAGGGCAATGTCATGCACAAGCGACTTATGTGTGTATCGAAGGCCCGCAATTCTCGACTCGTGCAGAGTCACACTGGTATCGCCAAATGAACGCTGACATCATCGGCATGACAAATATGCCAGAAGCCAAGCTGGCGCGGGAAGCTAGCATCGCTTACGCGACTTTAGCTTTGGTCACAGATTTTGATAGCTGGCATCCTACTGAAGAAGACGTCAGCGCCGATTATGCGATTCAAAACCTCATGAAAAATGCCGATAATGCTCAATCAGTCATTAAAGAAGCGGTTGCTTTGTTAGCCGTTGAACAACCTAAATCAATTGCTCATCATGCGCTTGCTCAAGCGTTAGTGACGCCTGTTGAATCCATGAGTATTGAGGTTAAAACTAAACTTGCAGCGCTGTTGCCCGAGTAAAATTAAAGGTAATATCAAAAATAATATAAAAAGTAGTATTAATTCTATTCGCATAAAAAAGCCATCAAACTGTTTGATGGCTTTTTTGGTTTAAGTAAGAGAAGGAAAAATAAGTCAAAAATTAGCAATTTCGTCACCATCAAGCCAGCCTTTAGGCAAATACTGCAAATCTTCAGGCTCATCAATATCAGGCAAAGAGTCTAAAAAGGCCAATGACCAGTTTAATTCTGCCAAGCGCTGTTGAGTAATCTTTGCTACGCTCGGCGTGCTCCATTGGATATCATTAAATAAACGAGCAGCAACTTGTTTAAAGCCAAACAGCACATAACCGCCATCAAAGGCTGGTATCATCACGCTATCCTTTGTAATTAACTGCTGTGCGGCCTGTTGGATTTTAATAGAGATGAGACTAGGGCAATCTGTTCCTATCAAAATCACTTGCTTAAAACGTGCTAATGCTTGTTGACTAGCCTTAAACATACGTGTGCCCAAATCGCCATCTATTTGCTTTGACCATGTCAATGAATTAGGCAGATTTAGTGTTTGCCAACACGGATCACTTGGCGCTGGACTGACACACAGCTCAACGTTAAGGCCAGTAGCCACAGCTTGCTCGATACTGTGTAGAAGTAATTGCCGTGCCATTTTTGCTGCACCGTCAATGCCAAGCGCAGGCTGCAAACGAGTTTTTGCCATACCTTGTGCAGGGAATTTGGCGAAAAGAATAATACAAGTTTGTGATTTTTGAGTCATAGAGTATCTATGTTCTTTTTTAAAATTAAAGTTTATCTATGAGATAACGTAGGTGGCAAACCACGGTCATTTATAATAACGCTGCCTAATATTGTCCGCAGAAACCCCACGCCAATAATCAAAACGTAGCTGCCACATTAAGACAATCGTCCGCCATGTGCCATACTGCTGCCAACGCCTTGCTGATGTGATGACTTTACTTTTTAAGCAAGCAGGTTTAGTAATACCTTTTATTTGCTTGCATAATTCAACATCTTCCATCAACGCTTGATTAGGATAGCCGCCCATTTGCGCAAATAAAGATTGACTGATAAAAATAGCTTGGTCGCCTGTAGCGATATGAGTTAAACGTGAGCGCCAATTAATCAGGGCACTGACCACCCAAAGCATCGGCTGACGACTATTTAGCTGCACATCAAAACGTCCCCAGTTTGCTAGTGTCATCGCCCTAGAAATACTATCGATAGCGTCAATTGGCAACCGCGTATCGGCATGTAAAAATAGCAAAACATCGCCAGTGGCTAATGCTGCACCCGCATTCATTTGCCGCGCACGCCCTGCTTTGGACGTAATAACTTGCCAATCAATTTTACACTCACTGCCAAGCACTAACTCATTAATAAAACTTCGAACGATGCCAATAGAATCATCGTTTGAGCCCCCATCGACCAAGATAACTTGCTGTGGCATTGGCTTTAGACTGTTAATATTGGCAAACAAATGAGGCAAATTATTCGCCTCATTTATTACTGGAATAATAATAGAAACCGTAGCTATAGCGGTCATAATTGGCAGTGCTCGCTGTTATGTTTTATCAGTATTATTTCTTATTCAGATTCCAATTATAGCTAGTATAGTCGATCTTAGTTTTGCCACTTTTTAAATCAGCGCTTTGCGATTTATTAAGCCCTAAAGATGAGCTATAACGAGCTAAGAATCCTTCCAAATCTTTGGTACCGCGCCAATTCGACTCAAAGTCTTCTTTATACCATTTAAAAATGGGAGAAACCTCAAGCGTGCCGCCTTTAAGACGGTTACGACTACTATCTGCGAGGAATTTACTTGTGACTTGCTCTAATTGCTTATCCAGTTTGCTACCGGTAAAAGCATCATTTAATAGCGCAGGACAGCCGATGCTAGCACAATTCACCGCAAAGTGAATGCGCGGTTCATTATAGCGTTTAGAGCCACGGATTAGATTGTGCTCGATGTCATCAAGTGAACGCTTTTTGCCTAATAGCGTGACAAAATCTTGTTTCCATGGCGAGCCAAATATCCCACCGATATCTTTGATCGATTTGAGATTCGGATACTTAGTCAGTATCAACTCTACCGTGCCAGCATTGTAGACGTTAATCAAAAATGCCAACTGCTCATCTTTGCTCCAACCATTGAACTCTGATTGACTGACTTTGCTAGTTGCTGCCATGTAGCTATCAAGCTTGCTTTGATCCGCTTTCATACCGTTATAATTAACGACTGAGGCTTTGCCACCATTGGTCATAGTGACGTTTTTACTCAGCAAGCTATCCCAAGTACTATGATTGAAATCAGCATAACTTGCCATACTAGCCAGTAGTACAGAAGTGGCTACTGCTGTCTTAATAAATAAACAATGGCTTGAAAAACTACCTGTGCTCTTACTTATGTTATCAAAGATGTTCATCATTAACTCCGTTTAGATCGAGGATGTTTTTTCCATTGTCTGTTCTGCTGTCTCTTCTTCTAACGCACCACCGCAGCTACTTCCCTGTCCTGCTGTACAGCCGTAGCAGTGATCTGCAATGGCAATGTCATCGCCACTAGGATTTTGCGTTAATAAATCGCTTAGATGCCGACGGGACTTGTTGGGTACTGGAATCTCTAACTGCTGGTTAAAGTCACAATCAAACAACTCTCCTAGCCAATTGACGCTAATAGTCGAACGGCACATGACTTCGGCTAAATTGGCAGCCACATAATTGGCCTTGAGCAAGTCCATATAGGGATGGAATTGATTTTTAGCTAATAGCACCGCACCAAAGCGCTGAATCGGCATATTGGTCAAGGCAAATAGCTGATGAAATTCGATATCGAAATGTTCTTTTAACTCGCGTTTATAGTCCGCCTCTAGCTGTTGCTGATTGGGCGGTAACGTAGCGCCTTGCGGGTTATAAACGAGGTTCAGCGTTAAGTTTGAGCCAGCTTTGCCATAACCTAAGGCATTGAGCTTATGCAGTCCCAGTATACTGTCATCAAACGCACCCTTGCCGCGCTGCTTATCGACGTTTTCTAATGAATAACAAGGCATTGATGCCACTACATCGACTTCATTGTCTGCCAAAAACTGCGCCATATCCTCATAGCCTTCTGCCATCAGAATGGTTAAATTACAGCGATCAATCACTTTGACACCCAAAGCGCGCGCGGCTGTAACCAGATACTTAAAGTCTTCATGCATCTCAGGCGCACCGCCAGTCAAATCCAGCGTATCGATATCTTGTACTTTTAATACGTCCAGTATCAGCTCGACCAGCTCACGCGACATCATCTCCGTACGATAAGGACTGGCTGCCACGTGGCAATGTACGCAGGACATATTGCACAAATAGCCCATGTTCACTTGTAGCGTAGTTAACTCACGACGTTTGATGGCTGGAAAGTCAGTAAATTCGAGTAGTTCAATGGTAGATTTCATAAAATTATAGAATCCGTGTTGTGATATTTACTCAACTGCTTAGGGTCTGTTTACTATTCTTCTAATCGATTTGCAGTTAAGATCAAGTTTATCTAATCAATGATACCCTATTATGTCACTAGCATTTTTAATCATTGTGTATTCAATAAATATATTCAATCTTTATAAGCTATCGAAAATATGTTGAGAGAATAGCTCGCAGTATTAGTGCCAGTCATAGTTGAATTCAAATTATTACGATACAAGAAAGCTGGGTGTAAGCGATACATGAGCACGCTTAGCGAGGATAACGGTGTGGCGGATTTATATGGATTTGACTATAGCTTAATTTGCATTGACGAAACGCTTATCAATATAGCGTTTAAGATACCAAACCCAGCGACCTTGCAAACTCACACTGCCCCAACTGGCAATGGCATACTTATCGCCACAAGATAATAAATACAAAGTGCGATTTTTGGGCTGATAGCTTTGTAAGGGTTTATTTTGATCTACCATAAAAGTTAATAAATTATCTGCTGCGACTGCACCGCCATGTACGGCATGAACCCCTGAGTGCGCGACATCTTTATCCACGCGCGTTGCCACATCACCGACGGCGAATACATTATTATGAGAGACACTTTGCTGCAGCGCATTTACTGCGATAAAGCCGTTGTCAACTGTGGCAATATCCGTACTGGCTGTCCACGCTGCACCAGTCACGCCAGTGGCAGCGATAACCGCATCCATTAAAAAGGATTGCTGCAATGACGCTCTCTCAGTAATCAATGTCCCATTCTGATAGGCGATGGCGCGCTCGTAGATAACTTCAATACTCAGACGATTAAGCTGCTTAATAACACGATGTCTAAACTTTTGATTAAAACCAGCCAATAGCACATCACCGCAGATTAAAAACACTTGATGATTCGGGTGAATACGCTGCAAGGCGACTTGGGCAGCCATAACCAGCTCGATTGCCGCTGCGCCAGCCCCGATAATAGCCAATTGATAATGTGCTGAGCGCTGAGCGGTAGCAAGCACTTGCGACCACTGATTCACAAAGCTATGTAACGGACGAATCGCAATGACACTATTAGTGTCAGCATTATTTAACCAGTGCATATCCGTATCCGCGCCAGTGTTTAACGACACTACCTCATAGCTATGATCATAGTCGTCAGCGGTCATGACTCGCTGTGATTTGGCGTCTATCTTTACGATTGGCTGCTGAATGAAATGCACGCCAGCCTGCTTGCATTGTGCCGCAATATCTATACGGATATCATCTAGTATATAGTGCCCCGCCATCCAGCCAGGCAACATACCTGAATAGATCGACTGCGGTTGCTCGCTGATTAATGTGATATCCGCATTTATTAGAGGCGTCCCACGGATTCGACGCAACAGACCAATATGCGCATGACCAGCACCTACCAAGAGCAACTTTTTTAAGGGCATTATTTTTATAGGTATATTTTTTATGGGCATTTTATCGCTCAATGTTTTTGATACTTTTAAATAGTTTTGACTGGTTTACTAGGGTGTACCAACGCTGGAAACTTAGGAAAGATAAAAACGCTATCGAAATTAAAACATAAGTTAAAAGCATTTAAAGCAAGACTATTGTACGATAACGACGCCGCAGTAAATAATATTGACCTGATAAGGCTTTATGATTAAATTGATGGTAGCAATCATTCATCCCAATTATAAAACCTGACTGGCTGCTTAATTTGTAAATAAGTCATATTGACCATGCATTTAGCACCCATCGCTCAATGCTTAAAAAATTTAGAAACAGTCTGTTTTCATTCTCTAACCATGCAAGGATTCTACGCTTATGAGTACCTCTGACCAGATCACCTCTTCTGACAATACCCACTATCTGAATCATACATTTTTTGAGCCGCGTGATAGTGATAAAAAAATTAAGGCCACCTTACTAATCGTCCACGGCATGTCAGAACACAGCGGTCGCTATGCGGACTTTGCTCAGTTTTTGGCTGATAATGGTATTGCAGTAGCAACCTACGATCAGCTCGGTCATGGTCAAACGGTAAAAACAAAGGCTGATTTGGGATTTTTTGGCAGTGAGCATCCAGTGCAGTCTTTATTACAAGACGTCATCGTTATGGCTGATAGCCTAAAATCGCGTCATCCTCATGTGCCGCACTTTGTTATGGGTCACTCTATGGGCTCGTTTATCGTCCGTAATGTACTTAAACATCACGCCCAAGACTTTGCTGGGGCCATCTTAATGGGCACTGCAGACGCCAACCCATTGACCAAAGTACTATTACCTATTAATAAACTATTGGCCAAAGCGGCACCAAAAAAACCAAATACTGTATTTGCTAAAGTAATGAACAAAGTACTGAATAGCAAACTTGATAACCGTATTTCTGACTCGCAGTTTGCGTGGATAAGTGAAAATCCCGCCAATATCGCCGCTTATGAAGCCGATCCACTCACCGGTTTTGACTTTACTAACAATGGTTTTATGACGCTATTCACCTTGATGACAACAGGTCTCCATAAAGGCTGGGCTGCAACGATTGCAAGAGACTTTCCCCTGTTCTTTGTCAGTGGCAAAAGTGATCCCATCGGTGATATGGGCAGCGGCATTCGCAACATTGTCAGTCGCCTAAAGAAACAAAACTTCAATAATGTGGAAGTAAAGCTCTACCCAAACATGCGCCATGAGCCCCTTCACGAGCAGGCGAACAAGGTGGTGTATCACGATATCTTAGAATGGATAGAACGCAATAGCTCATCGTTCTAAATGGCATTACTTATTATCAATACAGACCTTTGCGCCCAACTTATTTGCTAAAAGTCGTCAAATTAGCGACAATGTAGCAGGCAATATTTTTAGTCGATTTTTGACGCTATCTTTAACTATAAGATTCATTTATTTACTTTTCATTTATCTTAGGAATTTTTATCCATGTCATTACAACAAACCATCGAACAAGCCTTTGAAAACCGCAACGAATACAGCCCATCTACTATGCCACAAGATGTGCGTGATGCTATCGAGCAAGTGCTTGAGCAGTTAGATAACGGTACACTGCGAGTTGCAGAAAAAAAGGATGGCGAGTGGATCGTCAATCAGTGGGCAAAAAAAGCCGTCTTACTATCGTTCCGCTTAAACGATAATTACGTGCAAGCCGCTGGTGAGCACATACAGTTTTATGACAAGGTGCCAACTAAGTTTGCCAACTGGACCGAAGCACAGTTCAAAGAAGCTGGCGTACGCGTAGTGCCACCAGCCGTGGCACGTAAAGGCTCATACATCGCAGCCGGTGCGGTATTGATGCCGTCGTATGTTAATATTGGCGCGTATGTCGATCAAGGCGCGATGGTAGATACGTGGGCGACCGTAGGTTCATGTGCTCAAATCGGCAAAAACGTGCATCTGTCAGGTGGTGTTGGTATCGGTGGTGTATTAGAGCCATTACAAGCCAATCCAACGATTATTGAGGACAACTGCTTTATCGGTGCGCGTTCTGAAATCGTTGAAGGCGTTATCGTTGAAGAAGGCTCAGTCATCTCGATGGGTGTATTTATCGGTCAGTCAACGCGTATTTATGATCGCGAAACGGGCGAGATTCATCGTGGCCGTGTACCAGCAGGCTCAGTTGTCGTACCAGGTAGCCTACCATCAGAAGATGGCACACACAGCTTATATGCTGCTATCATCGTCAAAAAAGTCGATGCACAAACCCGTGCTAAAACATCAGTAAATGAGTTATTACGTTTAGCCTAAATATGTACAGCGTATAATCATTTAGCACGTACAATCATTGTTTTACATAAAGATGCTGGAGTCATCCTCCAGCATCTTTTTTGCAGCTTAATATAGGCTGTTGCGTTATAATCCATTTTTTTGGTTTGGCTTTATCCAAACGCAAAACTCCCATACCAGAACCTGCCTTTTTATTACGATTGATAAATGCTTAATCTCATTATCAATCTTTAACTGTATTTGACATATTATGAGTGAATCACTATTACGCACCGCCGCCATTCCTGTCACTGATCCTGAAGCAGGTCTACGTTTGACAGAAATCTTTTATTCTTTGCAAGGTGAAGCACTGACCTCAGGCTTGCCGACGATATTCGTACGCTTGACCGGCTGCCCGCTGCGCTGTGTTTATTGTGATACCGAATATGCCTTTACGGGCGGCGAACGTCAGTCGCTAGAAGCCATTATAGAGACCATCAAAAGCTATCCTTGCAAGCGTATTTGTCTGACGGGTGGCGAACCATTAGCACAGCCGAATGCCATTGAACTGATGAAGCGCTTACTGAGTGATGATTATGAAATCTCGCTTGAAACCGCAGGCGCACTCACGGTAGAAAACGTACCGCCAGCAGTCAGTAAAGTGATGGATCTCAAAACGCCAAGCTCAGGCGAAGTCGATAAAAACCTATGGTCAAATCTGGACTATCTGACTCAGCATGATCAGCTTAAGTTCGTCATCATGAACCATGCCGATTATGAGTGGGCAAAAGCCATGTTGATCGAGCATAAGCTAAATGAATTGGTCAGCACCGTTTGGTTTTCTCCAATGTTTAATGTCGCAGACGATATTGACGAAGAGGCCATCCCCGATGTGCCAGTATTGGCGCGCGAGTTGGCTGAATGGATATTGGCCGATGCCCTGCCCGTGCGCTTTCAATTACAACTGCACAAAATTATCTGGGCAGATGCCAAAGGCAAATAGAAAAGCACATAAAAAAGCAGGTAAAAACCGCTAAACGAACCGACATATAGCCGACGGTAAGGATTCAGGGATGGTCAAACTCATTTTACTCGGCTTGTTGGCGGGTGCGTTCTTTAGTTCCACTTTTATTTTAAACGAGCTGATGAGTGATGCAGGTGGTCACTGGTTTTGGTCAGCCAGTCTCCGCTATGTCTTTATGTGGCTGATTATCACCGCTATTATCGTTATGCAGCATGGTTTTAGTCGTATCAAAGAATTGGCGATTATCTTTCGTCAGCATTGGCGTTTTTGGTGTATCACTGGCAGTATTGGTTTTGGTATCTTTTACACGGGCATCTGTTATGCCGGTGATCATGTCGCCGGTTGGGTGGTGGCGGCGACATTTATGTTTACCGTGGTGACTAGCCTCCTCGTCCTACTGGCATTTGGGCAACGCTTTGACAAAAAATTCATTTTTTACGCCATGCTGGTATTCATCGGAGTGATACTGGTCAATGTCAGCGAAGGTCTGCGCGCTGCTGCGCTCGGAGGTATAAATGCCACCCCAATGGCAGAGATGCTACTGTATGGTGCGCTGCCTGCACTGATAGCCGCTTTTAGCTATCCAATCGGCAATCAGTTGGTCTGGCAGGTGTCTCACAACGCTCGCAAGCATAGCGCTGCGCAGCGCAAGGTCAGAGAAAACAGCCTTCTGCAAAGTACTATTGACACTCATAACCAACCACTCGTCACAGAAGCCTACGCTTTACCTGTCGATAGCACTCACTCAGCGGATGCTGATAGTTCTAGTATCAAAACCGACACTGATATTGACCCTGAAAAGCTAAAAGCCAAAACGGCGGCTGAAACGCACTCACCCTTACAAACCTTGATTGCTCGTATCCCCGCTATCGAAACGGTGCTGCTGCAAAATGCCTTTAATAAAGTATGGCTAATGACTCTAGGTAGTTTGCCATTTTGGCTGGTTTTAGGCATTATAGTGCGTCCTGAGTTACCCGAAAGCACACAGCTGTTCAATACTTTGCTCGTGGCTCTGTTAGCAGGGGTAGCAGCAACCAGTATTTTTTTATATGCGCGCGAACAAGCCGTCACCTCCAGTGAAGTGGCGGGCGTTGATTCTACCCAAGCCAGCGAGGTGATATTTGCCTTGATTGGCGGTATATTATTACTCAATAACGAGATACCTTCGGCACTGGGGTTGGTAGGTATTGGATTGATTATGTTGGGATTGGTACTATTTGCCAAAGATGGGTGAGACCGAAATAACGCTATGATGAATAATTTTATTTTTCCTGATATTCTGCTGTATTTGCTCGATATGGTTGGCGTGATTGCTTGTGCTATCGCCGGTACTTTGCTCGCTCAGCATAAAGGCTTTGATATTGCTGGCTGTATCTTAGTTTCAATGGTCAATGCCATTGGCGGTGGTACGCTACGTGATATGGCGCTAGATCGCCATCCGCTATTTTGGATGTCCGATCTCAACTATGTGATTGTCATCACTATCACCTCCCTTGTCCTGCAAATCTTTTTTCATCTCTATCATAAGATTGATAACGCCCTCAAACTCTTCGATGCCATTGGGCTAGCAGCCTTTAGCGTCATTGGTTTTAAGATAGCATTGACCCAAGGTATGTCACCAGTGATTGCCATTATGATGGGCGTTTGGACAGCCATTATTGGCGGTATGCTGCGTGATATTATTTGTAATGAGATACCGTTGGTGCTGCAGCGCGAGATTTATATCTCTGCCAGTATCGCAGGCTCGGTCACTTATCTGCTGCTTGACAGTTTGGGCATGGATGCTGGATTAAATGAATTCGTGATGCTAGGCGTTATCTTTGCGGTGCGTATGTTAGCGCTGCGCTTTGATTGGCATCTTCCTTCTATTCGCTTGGTTAAATAAGACCAGTTTATAGGGTTTAAAAAGTAAGCGCTGTTGTATTGGGGTCTGTTGAACATTCAAATGTGGCACTGGCAGTGGCTATTTTTTAGACAATACGCAGTGAAATTTTTGACGCCTAGTCATTCTAGGTTAGATAATTTCGCCATGTATTGGCAAAAAATAGCCCTGCCCTGAAAGGCTGATACTAAAATCACCCCAAACGTTGTTGTAAACCTAGCTAAGGTCTCGACATTATCGTCGGTTTACGCCTGATTTGATAAAAGGTTTGGGACGATTTTAGCAATCAGCAGTCCTAATATTTGAATGTTCAACAGACCCTGATTTACAATGATTATATAATTATCATAAAAACTTACTGAGACTGGCTCATGTTGACTATCGCATTGGATCCTACGGAACTGATCACGACGTTCGACCCGCGTTCTTTGCTCTACTTGTTTGACATGATTGGCATTGTGGCCTGTAGTATTTCAGGGACGATACTGGCAAAACATAAAAAGTTCGACGTCTTTGGCTGTTTATTGGTGTCGATCGTCACTGCTATCGGCGGCGGCACCGTCCGTGATGTGATTTTGGATCGTCATCCGCTGTTTTGGATGGTAGATATGAGCTATCTGACCGTCATTACCTTCTGCTCATTAGCAACGCAAATATTTTTTCATCCCAACTCAAGGCGCGTTGATAAGTTCCTCAAGCTCTCCGATACCATCGGTCTGTCTGCCTTTACCCTAATTGGTATCAAGGTTGCTGATAGCATGGGCACCAATGTACCCGTGGCATTATTACTTGGGGTGATTACGATTATTGTCGGCGGTATCATCCGCGATATGATCTGCAACGAGATTCCGCTGGTATTGCAGCAAGAGATTTATATCACGGCGGCTTTGACGGGCGGCATTCTCTACTTTGCCCTGCACAACCTAGGCGTGACTGATTGGGTTGCTGACATCTCTGCCATGATGACGATTTTTACGATAAGAATGCTCGCCATTCGCTACGATTGGCAATTTCCTGCTCTTGAATGGAAATACTAAACCCTAGGGTGTGTCTTCAATTCATTCGATAGTCATCTAAATGGGCTAAAAATGGCCAAATATCGTCGAATAGCTTGTTAATATCCCGATATTATCTACGCTATTTTTCTTGTTTGACGGCAATTTATCTCATTTTTATCGCCATTTCTGAAATGAAGACACGCCCTAGAATGCAAATATTAAAAAAGCGTCAACTTTAAACTCAGTTGACGCCTTATTATTGTCTGTTCGTGGTCTTATAATAAAGCAATATGCTTATTCACTGACCACAGCTAAATCCCTTACCATCAGCTGTAAGCTTTGTTTGCCGTTCCACTCGTTGATGTCTAGCTGAAACAATACGTGCACTTTTTCGGCACGATAATCCCATACCTCGCTATCGAAGTTAAAATAAATCGCTTCAATCGGATACTGCACATCAGGATAACGCAGTGATAATTTAAGGTGCTTGTCCTTTAGTATCTTAAAGCTCAATACTTCGAACACCCCATCAAATATCGGCGGTGCAAAGCCATGACCCCAAATACTGGCATTGGCCAAATGCTCAGCAAACCATAAGCTAAAGTCGCCTGCTTGCAAGGGGCCATCGGTGAATTTTTGCTCGGCAAAAACCTCATCCTCCATCTCTGCCATAACAGCATCGAAAGCCGTCACGAAGGCGTCAAAGTTGCGACGCTTCAAGGTTAGCCCAGCAGCCATCGCATGACCACCGAAATGGCTGATTAGATCAGGATAGCGTTCAGCAACTTGCTCAATCGCATCACGAATATGCACGCCAGCGATAGACCGCGCCGAACCTTTAATGGCATCGTCGTCACCTGTACGCTCTGTATCTGCTGGCGCAAAAACGATACTGGGCAAATAATGACTTTCTTTCAAACGACCAGCGACGATACCGATAACGCCTTGATGCCAGTCATCTCGATATAAAATAATGCTGCGATTTCGATTATTCACAGTCTCTTTATCAGTTTTAGACTGAATAAGGATTTCATCGCTCTCGTCAGTAGCAGTATTCTCATCGTTTTCATTTGCAACAGTAGCTAATGCTTGCACAATATTATCTGCTTGCGCGCGCATCTCGCCTTCTACGTGACGACGGGTACGGTTTAGCTGCTCAAGCTCTTGCGCCAAGCGCTGCGCCGTACTCCAGTCTTCGGTCAATAAACACTCGATACCAATGCGCATATTGTCCATACGTCCGGCAGCATTGATACGAGGTCCTAACACAAAACCAAAATCTTGCGCCTGCATTTTTTTGGGATCACGGCCCGCTTGCTCAAGCAGTGCCAAGATACCCAGACAACAGCGCCCTTGCCGAATAGCTGCCAGTCCGTGATGCACCAAGATGCGATTGTTCTTATCAAGTACACCAACGTCCGCAATCGTCCCTAGCGCTACCAAATCCAAATATTGACTGACTTGCACGGTAGACTTATTGGCTTCACGGCGCAGCTTGGCTAAACGTCCGAGCACATAAAAAGCCACGCCGACCCCTACGAGCGCTTTACTAGTAAAATTGCAATCGAGTTGATTGGGATTGACCACCGCTTCTGCAGGTGGTGTCTCTTTGGTCGTCAGATGATGATCCGTAATGATGACAGTGATGCCGTCGGCCTGCGCACGCGCCACGCCTTCATGACTTGAGATACCATTATCTACCGTGACGATCAACTCTGGCTGATACGTCTTAATGCCTAATTCGACAATTTCTGGCGTCAAACCATAGCCGTACTTAAAGCGATCAGGTACTAAAAAATCGACGACTGCACCCATTTTCGTGAGTGCACGCATCATCAGCGCGGTACTGGTCGCGCCATCACAATCAAAATCACCAACGATTAGGATACGCTGACCCCTATCAATAGCGACATCTAATAGCCGCACCGCCTCAGTGACGCCGTGTAGCATCTCAGCGGGCAAAAGACCAGATAGTCCAGTCTCAAGCTCGTCGGGCTGAGTAATACCGCGAGCTGCATACAAGCGAGCGAGCGTTAATGATTGGGCGGCAAGTGGTTGCAACGCGGTGGGCAGCTCGTCAGTGCGAGTGCTGGTATAACGGGGGGTTAAATTTAGCATGAGGCTATTCTACTGGCTTTGGCAGAGGGTCACAATGATAAACTTTAGCGACTTGGTTTATCATTCTTTATTGCATTACATTGCAATAAATCATACTTTACTGCCTGCATAAATCAAGTTATCCATGCTTACCTGTCTAGCGCACATAACTGCGCATTTACAAAAACGATGCATAGTGACCGTATTTTTCTGCATTTTGCTACAAAGCAATGATTGTATGCCGCTTATAAATCCATAAAATAGTAACCAACTGAGAGACTTGCTATCTATTGAGACTTTTAATCTGATTTTTTTATTTTAACTATTTATAAGGATGCGTTATGAAAACCACACCACTGGCTGAAAAACTACCAAATACCATCGATCCTAGCTTAGACTTGGAAAAAGTAAAGAAAGACTGCCAAAAGCTGGTCAAAAAACGTGCCAAATATTCTGCTGGTGTCGCCATCGTTCCTGTACCCTTCTTTGATGTCGCTGTGGATGCAGGCATGCTTACTCAGCTATTGCCAGAAATCAGTGAACGCTTTGGTTTGATTGAAGGCCGTCAATCAGCAGTTGATCTAGAGTCGCGCGCGATTCACTGGGGCACGCTGAAAGATCGTACTGTCGATTTTGCAGGCTTAATGGCGACACGCGGTATCGTCAAAAAGACGGTACAAGGTTTCGGTGGTCGTATCGCTGCCAAGCAAGTGACGAAGTTCATCCCGCTGGGTGGTCAAATGGTTGCAGCCACCATGGGCTATATGATTTTCAAAAAAATCGCCAATGACCATATCAATGAGTGCTACAAGCTTGCAAAAGACATTCAGCAAAAGCAACACGGTAAGAATGTCTAACGCTATTAAACAATAGAAAATAGCTTTATAAAATAAACCCGCTAAGACTTATTGCCTTAGCGGGTTTTTTGTATTTGTTGATACTGTTATAAATGCATTCGGTATTTTTTCACTTTAAACGACGATATCCCTAATCTTGTTCCGCTATGTTGATTATCACACTGGCATTCTCAAAACCGCGCTCGATATGTACCTGCCCCGACCAATTGTCTGACAAGCTCATTACCTCGCCAAATACAATTTGCGATTGTTGATCCATTTTTAATAATTCTCTAAGTGGCTTATGCTGAGACGTCACTGGAATCAAGGTTTGCAAAATATCTGCTAAAACTGGCAAGTTGTGTCCTGCACTCGGCTGAATGCTAAAGCGCACACTTTTGGTATCGCAGCCACCCAGTTCGGCGGACACTTGCATATTATTTATATGCAGTTTTTCTTCGACCAGCTGTGTATAGTCATGAATATCAATGGTAGCAATGCGCTTCACACTAGGTGCATTGGCAAATATCCGCTTATCCGTTTCTTCTGACAATTGGCAGTTGTCCCGATAATACGTGCTTATTGGAACGCCTTTTATCCAATTAATATCGAAACTTATCGTTGGCTCTATCAGCTCACCATTGTCATAAGCCTCAGGATGTGAGCGATAGTTAGGCGCGGCGGTATAATGTATGCGATTGCCCTTCACCTCGTACTCGACGATATGTTCACTAAACGGCGCGTACAGTAGCACTTCATGTTCGTTAATAACGCGATTACTCTTATCTAAGAGCAGATAATGCACCGCACTATTGGTCGTCACACTGCCACCCAAAGGCCCAGAAGATTCAATCTCTAATACGATGTCCTTAATTCCATCACGATTAAAATCTTGCGTCATCAAAGGCAATAAACGCAGACTATAATCCATACTTTGCTCAGTGCCATCAGCATCGTCATACTTATCGGAGCAATCATACTCAAGGTCAAGACTTGCCTTAGTTGCCTTATTTACCTCAGAATTTGGTTGTGGGGACGAGCAATGCTGCTCTACTAAGTCCACAATCAATGAATCCGGCAATACCACATCAGCGGCATGAGTAAACGAAACCGCACTTATAGAGAGCATATATAATACAGATAGGCGTAATAACATAGGATTACCCGTAGCAGCCAATTATTGTTAATCATACCCAAAACTTCAGGACAAGATATAGTAATGAACGGTTATTTAAAAATAAAACCTATCCAGATTAGCTATTTAAACCATTTATTATTTTAAAGAATTGGTGAATATTTATAAAAACCACGCAAGTCAGAGGTAAGGTGAGGTTTAAGATAATGGTTGATGGTGTCATTGATAAGTTTTGCTGATAATATACGACCTGCTTGGACAAAACACGTTTCGCCTAGCGATTATTCCTTGCTACCAATGTCAGTTTTATCAAACAGACACTTTAAAATCAATCAAGACCTTAAAGGACTAACCCATGAAAAAAATCTTAATTTCAACGGCTATGCTTGCTACCTTCGCTCTAGCGGGTTGCACGGCGACTGACGGCATGAATACCAATACCGGTAATGCGATTGGTACAGCAAATAATATCGGTATGAACGTATTTAAAGCAGCAGTTGATAATCAGTGCCGTAGTCAGATCGAAAAACAAAGTGCCTGGCGCATTGCCAGTGTAGCCATGACTGAAACACAAGAAGAAGCGATAAAAAGCAATGTCTGTGGCTGTGTCAGTGAGCAAGCACCGCAGCAAGTGACCCTTGTTGAATTGGGTAATGCAGCGATAGACACCCAATACCGCACACAGTTGGTGACCAGAGTCGTCGCCAAATCTCTACAAACCTGTTATGCAAATTTCACCAAATAAATTAAAACGCTTTGTATTTTTGGAGCTAACATAAGCTGGGTTATCGATTGCTTAACTCAGCTTATCTATATAGATTATTAAAATATAGCCAGCCTTATATAAATCGGATAAATTGTCAAAATCAGTCGACTATTAGCAGTACTTTTAGCTGAATTGCTGTTATCCTAGTTATTTTAAGCTGACTTTAAATGGTCATTACTTTTAACAGATATCAAGGATGATAGATGAAAAGACGTGCGTTTATAAAACTAGGTAGTCAAGTAACGGTGGCGGGTACTTTGTTGACCCAGCTAAGTGCTTGCTCATCAGACCATGACTCCACCAACTCGAATACCTTAGATAAGGTAGACGACTTGGGCTATCAAGGCGCATCACCCTTTGTACATGGCATCGCCAGCGGTGACCCTTTACAAGATAGAGTAATACTCTGGACGCGCATCACCAATGACGGTAGCATCAATGCTACCAGTATTCCTGTCAGCTATACGGTGGCTACCGATCCTGAGCTAAAAAACATCGTCACTCAAGGCCGAGCGTTGGCTACTTCAGAGTCTGATTTTACCGTCAAAGTCGATGCCAAGTCCCTAAAATCCGACACCACCTACTATTATATTTTTGAAGCCTTAGGCTACCTCTCTCCTACTGGTCGCACACGCACTATTCCACAGCCAGACTTGCCTGCGAGCGCAATAGACCGCGTGCGCTTGGCAGTGGTATCCTGCTCCAATTATGGCTTTGGCTACTTTAATGGCTATGCAGATATCGCTAAGCAAGCAGATATATCAGCTGTCCTGCATTTGGGTGATTATATTTACGAGTATCCAGAGGGCTTTTATCGTGACCAGTCACTGATCGAAGAGCGTCCGATAGAGCCCAAAAACGAAATTATTAGCTTAGAAGATTATCGTCGTCGCTATGCCTGCTATCGTACTGATATTGACTTGCAAGAATGCCACCGTCAACACCCCTTTATCGCCGTTTGGGACGATCATGAGATTGCAGACAACTCATGGAAAGGTGGTGCTGGATTCCATACTGAAAGCAAAGGCAGCTATATAGAACGTAAAATGTCAGCGGTTCGCGCCTATCACGAGTGGATGCCCATTCGTGACGATAGCAGCAATGAACTGGATAGCCAGCTGAGGATTTATCGACGCTTTGAGTTTGGTAAGTTGTTTGATCTAAATATGCTAGACACGCGTATATTTGGTCGAGAAAAGCTCGATGCGAAAGCCAGCAATGAGCCTGAACGTCAACTGTTGGGACTTGAGCAAGAAAACTGGCTCTATCTAAATATGAAAGAAGGCAAACGCCGCAAAGCGACATGGCAGATACTGGGACAACAAGTCATTCTAGCGCCCTTTAGAGGCACTTTTGCGACCAACTCTGGCGATATCTGGAATGGCTATGCGAGCGCACGTACTCGCTTGCTCGACTTTATCGAAGACAATCGTATCGACAATACCGTCGTATTAACTGGCGATTATCACGCCTCTTTTGCCTTTGATATATGCAAAGATCCGTTTGATGCAAGCCGTTATAATCCAACGACAGGCGAGGGCTCAATAGCGGTAGAGTTCGTCTGTCCGGCGCTGACCTCGTTACCTTTCCCTGAGACAGCAGGCATTGAGCTAAATCCACATCAGAAGTTCAACAATCAGACCGATCGTGGCTATATGCTACTCGATATCACTGAAGAGGCTTGTCAGTGTGAATGGTACTATACCGACACGCTGACTGAGCGTGATGACGGTACGCGCTTTGCCAAAGGGCTGTATACCCAGACGAAGACCAATCATTTGGTTGAGGGCAGTCAATCTCGTCCTATCGCCAATGTCGCGGCTTTAGCTGCTGTAAATAAAGCCTTCGGAGTGAAAATATAAGTATCGTTAAGTACTACAGATATTTAAAGCGTTAAAGTAATGTTCGTTGAGAATACAAAATAATAAAAAGGGTGCGTTATAAATAACGCACCCTTTTTGTTGCTGAGTCTTTGTATCGTTCACTCCTCTCAGCGTATTAGCTTGGCTTAGAACTTGTTTTTATCAACTGGACTCTGTGACAGCGCTGCTGTAAAGGGCAGTATTTTGCTGCGACTAAAATACTTAGAAGAGCCATCGATAATCTTGTCTACTTCTTTGATCAAATCATTAATAACGTCATCATAAACACCATGATATAGCTCAGTTTCGAATGCCGTAAAGGGGTGCTTACGTGATGCCGAGCTAACCTCTGTCACTCCTTGCTTACTATAAAAAATATCGACTCGACCATCACTGTTGAGTACACAATTTAATAATCCGCCCTCTAGCTCCATCTCTACTCGCTCAGGCATAAAAATATAATCGTCTACATTGATGAGTTTTTTTTCTACTTCTCTTTTAAAAAATGATTTGATATCAAACATGGATATATCCCTGACCTTAAAATTATAATATACGTTAGCACGCCTGATTTTATTGCCACTGTCCAGCATGTAATCTGCTGCTTGTTCGTTCGTGCTTTATGAGTCAATACTATAAGATGACGTGATATTTTTTAAGACAGGATATGTAAAACTGCGTTTGATGTTGGTAAAAATGAAATATTAGCTCTGGCTCCTCTATCCTATTGCAATAAAAAAGGGAGGCTGTACGTTAGGCAACTCCCCTTTTCTAATTATGAAACTATTCTATCTGGCTTAATCACACCCAACCCTTTTGACGAAACGACTTTAGTACTTTAATGAAGACAGCCATCTCATCAGGCGTGCCAAGCGTTAGCCGACTGAAACCCTCAATCGGTGGGAACTTGCGACCGACCACAATGCCATACTCGCGCATTCTGTCCATATAAATCTTCACCTCACCGTTGACCTCATGAAAAATAAAGTTAGCTTGTGAGGGCAGATAGCTCAGCCCCAACTCATCTAAAGTCGCTTCAACCATCTGCCGTGATTGATTGGTATTGTGCAAACTGCGGGCTAAAAAACCCTCATCGTCGAGGGTTGCTAGCACGGCAACGGCACCTGAAAGGTTGGTATTATCGATAGAAGTAAAGGCCTCGATAGCCGCAATCATAGATGGATTGGCAATGGCATAACCGACGCGCATGCCAGCCAGAGCACATAACTTCGAAAAGGTACGAACGACAATTAGATTGGCTGTTAGCTGCTGCTTTACCCACTCGACGCCACTCTCAAAGCTTTGGTCGTTGACGTACTCTGAGTAGGCTTCGTCTAATAAGAAATAGTGGTTTGCAGGAGCGTTTGCTACCCAATGTTTAAAAGGCGCGGTTGAGGTAATGGTGGCAGTTGGATTGTTAGGGTTGCAAAGATAAAACAGGCTGATGCCATCAAAATCGTCGGCAGCTTTTTGCAAACCTTGAAAGTCAAAATCGTAGCTTTCGGGCTTCAACGGTACTTTGATGACGGGCACGTCAAGCGAGCTGGCATACAACTCAGCGTAAGCAAAAGTAGGATCAGGCACAATCACTTGGAAGCGCTTGCCGGTCTTAAATGCAAGATTTAATAGCATCTGCACCACGGTTCGGATGTTTTCGCTAGAGCCGTTGCCAAGTGACACTTCGCTTTCGATCACGCCATTTATCTTGGCAATTCGACTAATAAGCGCAGCGCGTTGATCATCTGGATAACGAAAACCGATGCGCAAAGAGTCGAGGATAGCTTGTTTGGCAGAGTCTGCCATGCCCAGTGAGTTTTCGTTAGAGTTCAGCTCTAATAATTGCTTGGTAAGCACTATAGTAATACGCCTAATTTATATCAACACCAAAATTACGATGTGCAGTATCAAACTTACTGCTCTACTATTTTGCATTGGTATGTCAGATGAATGGTAAGCTTTATACCGATAAGTATTAATATGGTAAGGCGCATTCAAGGTGAATACAAGTGCCCTACGCGCATCTTGCACGCCATGCATTAGACCCAGCCTTTTTCACGGAACAGCTTTAATACTTTAATAAATGCTGCCATCTCATCAGGCGTGCCAAGCGTTAGGCGGTTGAATCCGGTAACAGGGGGAAATTCACGCCCAACCTTTATGCCATTGTCTCGCATTCTATCGATGTATGTTTTTAAGTCACCCTTTATTTCATGAAAAATAAAATTGGTCTGTGAGGGTAAATAACGCAATCCCAGATCGTCTAACACGGTCTCAATCATCCGGCGCGATTGATTGGTATTGCGCAAGCTGAGTGCTAAAAATTCTGCATCATTTAACGTCGTAATGGCGGCGACCGCACCCGACAAGTTGGTATTGTCCATAGACATAAAGGCTTCGACAGTCTCAATAGCTTGCGGGTTAGAAACCGCGTAGCCCACTCGCATACCAGCTAAAGCACATAACTTTGAAAAAGTATGGATAACAATAAGATTGTCTGATAGCCCTTGTTTCACCCACTCAATCCCACTCTCAAAGCTTGGGTCTGACACATACTCCAAGTAAGCTTGATCTAATAAAAAGTAATGGTTATCTGGTGCATTACTTACCCAGGTTTTAAGCCTTGAAGTTGATGTAATGATGCCAGTTGGATTATTTGGATTGCAAATATAGAGCAGACTAATACCATCAAAATCGTCAGCTACTTTTTGTAATTCATCAAAATCATAATCATAGTTTTCAGTGGTTAACGGTATCTTGACCACAGGCACGCCAATGGAATTTGCATACATCTCTGCACAATCAAACGTTGGCACAGGAATCACCATTTGAAACTGCTTGCCCTCTTTTAGTGCTTTGTTTTGCAGCATCTGTAAGGTCGCTCGAATATTTTCAGTCGAGCCATTGCCTAAGGAGATTTGGTCTTTTGCCACACCATGGATGGTGGAAATTTTGCTAATGAGCGCCGCGCGTGGATTATCTGGATAACGAAAGCCCTCACCTAAAGACTCTATAATGGCTTGTTTGGCAGAATCTGCCATACCTAGTGAGTTTTCATTCGCATTTAATTCTAAGAATTTATTATTTTTCATGATGGATTATGTGCCTTAACGTCCGTTGTTATAAGTTCATATTGCTCATTGATATCATATTAAGTGGCATTTGGTATAAACACAAGTTTTGATATAACCAATTATTAGTTATAATTATATCGAAAAAAAATCGAGTTTGTTTTGCTGATAAGAAAACCATAAAAAAGGTGAGCTGCACCGTTGGCAACTCACCTTTTTGTTAGATACAAACTGATATTAAAGACAGTTCAAATAACCTATTAGATCAAATGCGCTTTTAACTCTAGCACTTTATCACGCGTTTTCGCGGCATCCTCAAATTTCAAGTCACGTGACATCTGCTTCATAAGCTTTTCAAGACGGTTGATTTCTTTCGCCAGCAAATCAGGACTGCGTAAAATGCTGATATCGACATCAGGCAGATTGCTCTTGATAGGAATCACTTGATTGTCATTGGCATTCTGATCGTCACCCGTATCGATTTTATCGGTGATACTACGGCGCGCACCTTTCGGTGTGATGTTATGCTCAAGGTTAAAGGCCACTTGTTTTTCACGGCGACGGTCGGTCTCGTCTATCGCCTTTTGCATACTGTTGGTAATGCGATCAGCATAAAGGATAGCCTTACCATTGATATGACGCGCAGCACGACCAATGGTCTGAATCAAGGCACGCTCAGAACGCAAGAAGCCTTCTTTGTCCGCATCAAATATTGCGACCAATGACACTTCTGGCATATCTAAACCTTCACGCAATAGGTTAATACCGACCAGTACATCATGCACGCCAGTCCGCAACTCATGAATGATTTGCATACGCTCGACAGTATCAATATCCGAATGCAGATAAGCAACTTTGACGTCGTATTCTTTTAGATAACTGGTCAAATCTTCTGACATGCGCTTGGTCAAGGTAGTTATCAGCACGCGCTCATCTTTTTCTCGACGCTTAGTAATCTCTGATAACACATCATCGACCTGCGTCAATACAGGGCGAATCTCAATCTCAGGATCAATCAAACCCGTTGGACGGACGACTTGTTCAACGACTTGCTCGCTGTGTTCAAGCTCATACAATGCAGGCGTAGCACTGACATAAATAGTCTTAGGCTTGATACGCTCCCACTCTTCAAACTTCATCGGGCGGTTGTTCATCGCACTTGGCAGACGGAAACCATAATTGACCAAGTTTTCTTTACGTGATCTATCGCCTTTATACATTGCACCGATTTGCGAAACGGTGACGTGCGATTCATCAAGGAACAGCAGTGCGTCTTCTGGAATATAGTCAAACAACGTCGGCGGCGCTTCCCCTGATGGACGACCAGAGAGATGCTGCGAATAGTTTTCGATACCGTTGCAATAGCCGAGCTGTTGAATCATCTCAAGATCATACTGGGTACGCTCTTTGAGACGCTGTGCTTCAATCAGCTTGTTATTTTCACGGAAATATTCTAAACGTGGCTCAAGCTCAGCGCGAATGGTATGACTGGCAGCTTCTAACTTGTTGCGCGGCGTCACATAATGCGATTTTGGATAGATAGTAATACGTGGCACGCTACGTACCGTCTTACCCGTCAAGGGATCAAACCACGTGATTTTCTCCACTTCATTGTCAAATAAATGCACACGTACCGCCAGCTGCTCAGACTCAGCAGGATAAATATCTAGCAGCTCGCCACGCAAGCGATACGTACCACGGCCAAAGTCTAACTCATTGCGCGTATATTGCATTTCAACGAGGCGTTTAATGGTAGCAGTACGATCGATTTTGTCACCGACGACGACGTGCAGCAGCATTTTTAGATAACTTTCTGGATCACCCAAACCATAAATGCACGATACTGAGGCGACGATAATCGCATCACGGCGCTCTAGGAGTGCTCGTGTCGCTGACAGGCGCATCTGATCGATGTGATCGTTAATGGCACTGTCTTTTTCAATGAAAGTATCACTGGCAGCGACATAAGCTTCCGGCTGGTAATAATCATAATAGCTGACAAAGTACTCAACGGCATTGTTGGGGAAAAATGACTTGAACTCACCATATAACTGCGCGGCAAGCGTCTTGTTATGTGCCATGATAATGGTTGGGCGCTGCGTCTCAGAGATGACCTTGGCCATGGTATAGGTCTTGCCAGAACCCGTCACCCCCAGCAGTAACTGCTCATCCATACCAGAATTGATACCCTTGACCAGCTTTTCAATCGCTTGCGGTTGATCCCCTGCTGGCTCAAACTCTGTGACCATCTCAAAAGCACGACTTGATATTTGCGTCCCAGACGCATTAACACCACTAATTTCAGCTTCGCCTTGGAGCTGAGTGGCCAATTGGTTTAACTGACGCGATGAGCGCGGTTCGGGCATACGCATAATGGCTTTCTTCTTCTTTAGGTTTATAACAATATGGGGTCTGACGAGCAGTTTTTAAAGGACAATCGTGAGTCTAGTCATTAGGCTAGGCTCGTATAGCCCGTCATAGAACAGCGCTGATAGAGATAGAATTTATGATGAGAAAAATTGCAAATTGTCATAAAAACCGCACACAGACTCTGATAAATTTACAAAGCTTTTCATGGTTAACAAAGTCATTACACGACCACCTAACAAAGCCTAACGCTTGAGGGTACCAACAGTGCCATGAGCTGCTATTATCGTTTATGAAATAACTCGTTAAGAACAAGCACTGTTGAAAATAAGTACAGCCCATAGACAAATTTTATTTATAGCAATCTGTCTTTTTTAACAATATGTCTTTTATAGTAATTGGCCTATGGTTACTTTGAATCAACCAATCTAAACAGATGAATTAAACGGTGCTTGGATACCTTTCTAATAAAAAGAAAAGTAAACCCAATAAAATAAATCTAAATAATGGAGTAAAATATGAGAGAACGTTACGCAAGTGGAATAGACGACGCAACCGCAAAGAAAATGATCGACTTATTGAATGCTAATTTAGCAAATCTCATTGATTTGAGTATGGACAGTAAGCAATGTCACTGGAATCTTCAAGGTACTGGCTTTATCGGCGTGCATCAGCTACTTGATGATACCTATAGCCGCTTGACTGAAGCTTATGATACGGTCGCTGAACGTATTGTTATCCTAGGCGGTAAGGCCAATGGTATCTCTAAGCGTGTGGTTGAAGACTCTATCTTAGAGACTTACCCTACTGATATCAGCGAAGTTGATCAGCATGTACGTGAGCTGACCAATCGTTATAAAACCATTGCAGCATCATTACGTGAAGGCATCGATACTGCAGGTGATGCAGGCGATGAAGATACTGCCGATCTACTAACAGAAGTTAGCCGTACTGTTGATAAAGATGCATGGTTCATTGGCGCTAATGCACCAAAAAAATAAATATTTTATAGTTTTGATTAATCTCAATACCGATTAGTCGAATCGCTATAGATAAAGTAAAAAAGAAAAGGTCACTCCATTGGGTGACCTTTTTTTATGCGTGACAAAATTAAGATTGGCGCTAAAATAGCTAAACTATCAATTAAAATACACCTTTGATAATCTCTTGCATTTGCGGTAATAACTCACCCAATTGCGCTTCTGTCTCACTGGTATCATCAGGCAAAGATTGCTTTAAAAAGGCTGCTGTAATTTGTGGCTGTTTAGCCAAGATACTTTGACCAATTACTGTGTCATAAAAGCCAATTTGAGCATCAACTTCCACTTGCGTATAGTAATTTTTTGCTGCGTTAATATACGCTTGGGTCAACGTCTGCTTGTCAGTGGCGTTGCCTATACCATTGGTCATTATCTTGGCATATTGACCCAATACACTTTGAATTTGCTCTTGTAGCCCACGTTGGCGTTTGTTCAGTTTGCCATTGTCTCTTTGTTGAGTGCGCGTCTGTTGCGTATTAATAGCATCGATAGCCGCTTGTTGCCCGTTAACGATAGATTCTATTTGCTCATCAATATGCATCACTTGCATCAACTTAACAATAGACGTATCTGTTGGGAAGATATCATTATTCATAAAAGCGGTATTGTTAATAGAATCGCTATTGGCACTTACTATCTGCTGTTGAGCAGGCTCATTGTGAATAACTAACTCAGCGTTGGCCTGAGTCAGACTGACTACTGTAGTAATCATCATAACCGCCACACTTAATGAACGAACCATGATGGAACAGCCGACT
This sequence comes from Psychrobacter sp. Sarcosine-3u-12, assembly GCF_002836005.1. Lineage (NCBI taxonomy): Bacteria > Pseudomonadati > Pseudomonadota > Gammaproteobacteria > Moraxellales > Moraxellaceae > Psychrobacter > Psychrobacter sp. Sarcosine-3u-12. Next base: position 28,329 of record NZ_PJBY01000095.1, on the reverse strand, counting down.
TTACTTTCTACAATAGATTGCAGACTTAGTTTCATATTACTTCTCATTATGAGGCAACTTTATCGTTACTTTTGGGCAAATTGAGCACCTCAGCATTAGGCACTGACAATGTCAAAATGGCTTCTTGGAATAAGGGATCGGCACGGAACTGGCTTTCAATGTCTTCAAATTTTTGCGCGATTTCTTTTTCTTTTTGATTACCAGCGATATCTACTGCCGCCACCATAAATATTTTTTTTGGCCCTACCCACTCTAGATGCAAGTAAGACACACTATCAATATCTGGATGATTGAGCAGCTCGCTCAACGCATAGGAATGCATCCTATCGGATACTTTATAGCCGACCAAAAAGTCGCGGTTACGGCTGATTAAAAAGATAGCAACCACACCCAATAATAGGCCGACGACGATAGAACCTAGCGCATCCCAAAAGGGCTGTCCGGTATAAGCATGCATACCCATCGCAGCCGCAGCGACAAGCAAGCCAATCACAGCCGCTAAATCTTCAAAAAACACACCGCGCAAAGTGGGGTTAGACGTATCGACCACATAGCCGATGGCGCTGACATTGATCGCTTCACCATGCTTTTTGCTTTGCAAGTAAGCCTGTCCTAACGAAAAGCCTTCGAGTACAAAAGCTACTGCTAATATAATAAACCCAATCGTATAGTCGGTCTCACTCTCAGCCGCGTTCCACTCGGTAATACCGGTATAAATGGAGACAATAGAGCCTGCCATAAAAACACCAAAAGCGGCAATCATCGACCAGACATACGACTCTTTACCGTAGCCAAGCGGATGGCTTTTATCAGCAGGTTTGATGGCCTTTTTTTCGGCGACAATTAATAAAGTCCCATTACCTGCATCTGCCCAAGAATGCGCAGACTCTGCGATCATAGAGGCAGAACCCGTCATAAAGGCGGCTATGGTTTTGGCAATCGCAATGATGAGGTTGGCCCCAACAGCAATCAATACCGTCGTCAATGAGGCAGAATGTTGCTCATCTTTATCGGCTGCTGGCTTAGACACATCATCGAAGCCAGAACGAGAACTACCATCAGAATGGGTCTTATTAATGAGCGTACCAGTACCGCGAGCACGATTATGATGCGGTGCTGGCTGATCAGTAGTAGGACTATGTGAATTGGTTTTTGATGGCTTTAAACTCATAATAGTCTCAGTAAAATAGCGAATGGGTAACCATTGTCTCTATCCTAGTTTTTGCTTACAGTAAATGCTGTTCTAGTAAATACTTATGAAGCAACCGCAATGGCTAGCATAAAAGATAGCGCAGTCTTAGATAAACTATCAGTAACTTTTTAGTGAATCGCTGTTTACTTTAGATGACCAACACTATCTTAGCTCTTAATTTACAACCCTTGGCTAAGCGTTCTATTTGGCTTAATCTTCACGACTACTTGACAGCTCACCAATCATATCCTCTATATCACAGCTAGGACGGTGTGAGCTTTGCATACGTAGATTTTTACGCTCTAAGCCTGCATCAAAACGACACTGCTGCATCACATTTTTGATATCAAGCGGTGGCGCTGGCGTTGGCTTGCCATTGTCATCAATGGCGACCATCGTAAAGTAGCAGCTATTGGTATGACGAACCGTGCGCGCCCGTACATCTTCTGCTTCGACACGTATGCCTACTTCCATCGACGTTCTACCCACGTAGTTGACGCTTGCCGCAAAGGTGACCAACTCACCTACATAGATTGGCTCTCGAAACATGACTTGGTCGACGGACAGTGTCACCACATAATTACCGCTATAGCGACTGGCACAGGCATAAGCGACTTGATCGAGCATTTTAAGCAGGTCACCACCATGCACATTGCCGATAAAATTTGCCATATCAGGGGTCATCAGCACTGACATATATAACTCGTGGTTTAAGGGCGCTTTTTTGGCAGTTGAGGTGGTATTGTATTGCGGCATAACATTCCTTACGGTTTTCTAAAATTTATTGGTTTTGAGCGACTTAGCAGGCTTTGATAATATACGCTAAGACATTTTTTATAAACATAACCATTCACATAGTCTATTATAATTGGCTCCATTATAGCAGTCTATTTTGAGTGATTTATAAATAGGATTAAAGGGTAAAAGAACTGGTTCCGTTGGGGTATAGCCTAAAAGCGTTACTCTCGAAATTTATTATATTTAGAAGAAAATTTACGCAAATCATTCTTCAATTCTTCGTTTAAAGTATCATATAAGTCATTTTTTAAGACATCATAAGCGTTTATAAAAGCGCTTTTATTCTTTTGAGTATATTCTTGCATCATATCTATACAAGAAAATGAACTAAGTATGTTGAATAGAATATAAATATTTTGAGGGTCATATTCTAAAGCTTTTTGGAAATAGATTAATGCAGAGTAGTTTTGTTGATCTTCTGCAAGATATGGAGCAAGATCTACCGTTATTCCTTTTAAAGTTAAAGCCTCCGCTATTTCACTATCTGTTGAATTACTATCAGTAATTACTTCATTTAAGATACTTATAGCAAGTTCTGGCTCATAATTTTGGCAAAAAATCTCTGCTTGGGTCAGTTTTTTTTCTATAGTAGGCATTAGTGTTTTATCCATTCATCTTTGGTTATACGGTCAGCAGTTCGATGCCTGTATAGCGCACCAATCACGAATTGATAATAGCTAAAGCTTTTTCATTTTCAGGTTCTAATGCTAGAAGCTCAGCAGCATAATACTTCTTTTGAGCTTCGGTCAGCACCACTTCAGGTGGTTCACCAAAATCTAAAATAGCATTCAGTATAGAAGTATCCTTTGAATCTAATTCATGAGCTTTGATAAAATAAAACAAGGCAGATAGTCTAGCTCCATCTACGTAATGTAGATAAACCATGCACAAGTCACCTAATTGACCATACCAAAAAGATGTATGTTTTTTCTTTGCAATCTCATCTAAAAGGGTTATCAGATAAACCCCATAATCATCAGCATTGTATATCATGAATGTTGTTAAACCATCTTGATCCTCATCTAATGCCGTAATGTAATCTAGAATTTTATTGTGTGGTAGAGAACGTGATAATTTATACTTTTCCATTTTAATTTCCAGTAACTTAGACAGTCTCTGTAATTCCATTGCGAGCAATAGCACTTATACTAAGTGAAAATCCAAAAGCTCACTGCATGTACACAATGAATTACACTGAAACTGTCTCATTGAGTAAAGCCGTTGATATTATTAGCCTACAACCGTAGATTCAAGTCCTCACTAGGGACTTGAACAGTTATCGCTCTCTACCCAAGAGAACTCTTCCATGATGCGCAGCCATTGATCGTCTAATCCCGCTTTTAGCAACAATGGTTCGCCAGTGACTGGATGGCTAAGCGCTAAAGTCTGGGCATGCAGCAGCATGCGCTCGCAGCCATATTGAGTACGAAAAAATCGATTGTGCCGCCCGTCGCCATGGCTGGTATCCCCTACTATGTGATGGAATAAATGTCTCATGTGCCGACGCAACTGATGCTTGCGACCAGTCTCAGGTGTTAAGCGCACTAGACTGTAGCGGCTCGTATCATGCTTTTTTGATACCGCAAATGGCAGCTCAATTTGAGCCAAACTCTGCCAGTGGGTCACCGCATCTTGAGCGGGTTTGTCCAAATTGGCAAATTTATCGGCAATGGCGTCGGGCTTAAAACTCAACGCATAATCAACAGTACCCTGCTCTGGCATAAAGCCACGCACCACGGCTAAGTATTGCTTAGAAACCTTATGCGCAGTAAAAGCCTCGGTAAGGCTACGCGCCACAGCTGAGCTCTTGGCGAACAACAACACGCCTGATGTCGGCTTGTCTAACCGATGCACCGGAAATACATGGCAACCTACTGCATCACGAGTGAGTTGCATGGCAAAGCGGGTCTCGCCTTTGTCCAGCCAACTGCGATGTACGAGTAAACCCGCCTCTTTATTAATCGCCACCAAAAACTCATCTTCATAGATAATCTCTATTAGATTAGCGGTTTGATTGACTGTGCTACCTTCGATATCTATGTTTTCGATGCTCATACTTTAGTTACTATTATTTTAAATAATGTAATTATATATCTACTGTCTTTTATATATACCCTTTTTATTTTATTGCCCTTGTAGTGACATAATAAATTCGGACTGTGTTTCAGAGAAATAGGCGGTATATGCTGGTTAGCTCAACCAATGAAAACGGTACGCCAGCCAAGCGACGATCGCACTCACTGAGCCAGTTAAAATTCCGCCCCACGCAAAATCTACTAACGCGGTATCTAAGGTAAAGCCTTTATACAAAGCTAAGTTGGTAAAGTCATAAGTTCCATATGCCATCAGTCCTATCAGACCACCCAGTAAGAAGATATGGCCGACCGATGCCTGTGCTTTGATTTGCGGATACAGAACCAATATACAAAGTGCCAATATGTAAAACATATAAAACACGCCAGCGGCCATCATATTGGGCTCATCAGCCAATAGATGACCGATACGCGACTCATAAAAAGCCCCTTTCATGGTCGTAAGCCAAATTGCATCAACACCCAAAAATATGACAACAGCAGCCAGATAGATAAATACGTAAGCCATAATAATATCCTTTTATCAGGGTTGCTCAGCATTAGGCGCTTTTGCACCAATACGCAACCTCATGTCAAACAGTGCGTTAAGCGGATACCTTGTCTGCCGCTGGTAAATCAGAAAAATGTAGCGTGTCGATGTTATTTGGTTTGACCGCTGTTACTTGTACCACACCGATGGTACGCTCCAAAAAGCCGCCTTCACAGTAGCAGAAATAAAACTCCCACAAGCGAATAAAGGCTTCATCATAACCGAGTGCTTTGATTTCATTGCGCTGCGCCATAAAAGCTGTGCGCCAATCGCGTAATGTATAGGCATAATCAAAGCCATAATCATGCAACTGTTTGATGACCATATCGGTCTGCTCAGTAAACTGGGTATTGAGCTCTTGGTTTGAGAGCAGACAGCCACCAGGGAAAATATGGGTCTGGATAAAGTCGACCGAATCGATATAGTCTTGATAGTTCTGATCATTAAAGGTAATCGCTTGCAGCACCATCAACCCTGTTGGCTTAAGCAAGCTATTACACTTGGCAAAAAACGTCGGCAAGAATTCATGTCCGACCGCTTCAATCATCTCAATACTGACCAGCTTGTCATACTGCCCAGTCAGCTCACGATAATCCTGCTTGAGAAGGGTGATTTTATCAGACAGTCCGGCAGCTTCGACCCGCTGCTGTGCCTCGTTATACTGCGCATCTGAGATGGTCGTTGTCGTTATATGACAGCCGTAATGCTTGGCGGCATAAATAGCAAAGCCGCCCCAGCCAGTACCGATTTCAATGACATGATCGTCAGCGCTCAGTTGTAGACGCTGACAGATAAGCGCTAGCTTATGCTGCTGGGCATCGCTCAGTGTCGTATCAGGCGACTGATATACTGCCGATGAGTACATCATGGTATCGTCCAAAAACCGCTCATACATATCATTGCCCAAATCATAATGCGCTAAGATATTGGATTTTGAGCCAGATTTATCATTACTACGCAGTCGGTGCTTGGCTTTTTCAAAAGTTTTGCTGACCGCAGCGAAGCGGTTTTCTAACTGGTTAAGCACGGCTAAGTTGCGCGCTGCCAGTCGAACCAAGCCTGTCAGATCATCCGTATCCCACTCGCCATTGATATAACTATCTGCTAGGGCAATCGAACCACCAAATAACAATTGGCGATAGACGGCACTGTCATGAATCATCAATGTGACGTTTAAGGGATGGCGACCCACTGCTGAGCTGCTCATCTCCTCAGATGACTTGATACCAAAGCTCTGGGTCTTAGGCGCTTGCTCATCGAATGCTTCGATCAATGTGAGGCTGCCAAACTGCACATGCTCCAACGCGCGAAAGATCAACTTTCGTGCCAAATTATTAATACGGTCATTGACTGGTCGCAATACGGCGCTGTCATTGACGGTTTTATTGATACGTGCGGTAAATCTTCCTAATGTCGAAGCTGGATTTCTATTGGTCGGTCGTGCTGACATCGTCTACTTATCCTTATCTAAAGGCCTTATGTTTGGACATTAGGCTCTTGAAGTCGCGTGGCTTAATTCTGAAACTTGATTTCAATTCTGTACTGAGTTTTACATTTATACCGAATGTTAACTTTGCACTGGCTAAATGATGTCTTTTTTATTAGCCGCTTGCTGCTGTTTGCTATCGGCTAGCTTTTCATCATAATTAATATAAGGCACTTTTTTAATCGCATAAAGCTTAAACGCATGCCAATAAATACGCGTTAGCGAGGTCATATTCATCAGCGGATTTTTGCGTAAGCTATCGCGAACCGTTGCCTCGGTCATCGGCACCCCAGACACCTTGATACCAGTCTTTAGCACCTCTCCCCGCTCGTCGCTAATATCGATGGCAATACGCACTTGTAAGCAGTTATCTGGCTGTTTTTTAACTTTAACCTGCCAGCGATAGAGCTGGTCGATAGGATTAAATGGTGAGACATGAAAGTCTTTATCATGGCAGAATTCGGTGTCCGTCCCATCTAATAAAAATCCGTAATAGTGACGTTTATTCCACGGCGTATTAGAGACCTCAGCCAGTAAATGCGTTGGCTGTTGCTGCTCATCAAAACCCAGATAAAAATTCACGGGGCTAAAATATATACCAGCATTGCGGCAGACAACCAAGCCCAGCATGTCACCACTTGGCGCGCTACCAGCATGGTTCATAAAAGCCTGACGCAGTCTTTGCTCAAGTTTTTGATAGCTACTGACGTTAGCTAATTTATTGTTGGCTACTCTATTATTAGCTTCTTCACCGTTTTTAGCATTTATATCAAGCGATTTTCTGGCATCATTTGGATTATTACTTTCACTTAGGCTATTTGGCTCTTGCGACCTTAATCTTTGTGATATGCCTTGTAAATAATCATCAGGATAAAACTGCTGTAATGCCTTTTTTCCTGTGGAAAATAGTGGCAGCCCTTTTAGGCACTGACGTTTGCCATAGCCTGCTGTATCGACTTCAGGGAGCGCCTGCCCTGCTGCTAACGCGCTAATATTGACACCCCAATAGCGATACGGGTACACAAACTTATGCACATTTGGCAGTAGCCGACTGTGCCACGTATTCCCATGAAATAACTGGTGCGGCAAGCTGTCAGAGGTACAAGGTAACTCATGAGTTGACATTGCGTGAGACGGATGCACTGGGGTCATCATAATGCTCTCTTTTATTTCACTCATTACTATGCTGCTTGGTACTATGTTGCTCGGCTTTACGCCGACCAAATAAGCCACGTTTTTTCTTTTGCGGCGAGTCAGTAGCGGCAGACTGTAAACGGTGAACGTAATCAACCAATTCTTGATTGGTCGTTGCCGTCACTACCTGACGCTTTGTCAGTGTGCGCGACTGTTTATCGGCTTTTACTGGCAAGTCTTTATAACGAAACGGCGTGTGTGCGCTATCACTATCCGGCAAGTGACTTGGGTCGACTTCGTCTTTTATGTCAATATCATACCCAAGCGCTTGGCAAACTCTTAGACCACTGCGTACACCATCTTCATGAAAGCCATTGAACCAATACGCACCGCAAAAATGCGTATGCAAACCACTGCCAGAGATGCGTGACCATTGTGTCTGCGCCTCAATCATCGCCTTGTCGAAGATAGGATGGCTATAGTCAATACGCTTAATAACTTGTCTGTCATCAATACCTTTATCAACGGTTGCTGGATTGAGGGTGACCAAATAATTATGCTTTTTGGTCAGCCGCTGCAAGATATTCATATGATAAGTCAGTACTGGCTTTGAGGCAGCCTGCTTGCCATCATCAATCACGTCATTTTTTAAAGCATCCTTTGCATCTGTCTCATTACCAATAAGATAGTTCCAGCTTGCCCATGCTAGAGGCTTGTTGGGCAACACCTGAGTATCAGTATGCAGGACAGCGGTATTTTTGCTAAAGCGGAAATGACTCAACACCTCAGCTTCATCGGTACTGGCATCTGCTAGAATCTTGAGCGCGGTATCTGCATGACAAGCAAAGATAACGTCATCAAACACAAGGTGTTCAACCTTATCATCAGTGCGGCTCTTATCTTGAATGGTCAACGTCACCTTGTCGCCATCATCAGCACCCATACGAGTAACAGACTGCACCGGGCAATTTACCCTTACCTGGCCGCCTGCCTTGACAAAGCGTGGCAGCAATTTATTGACATATTGTTTAGAGCCGCCTTTGATGGTGAACCATTGCGGACGATTGACTACATCGAGCAGTCCATGATTATCAAAAAACTGGGCAAAAAATACCAATGGGAAATCTTGTACGTCATCCAGACTGGCTGACCAAATAGCAGACACCATAGGCAGCAGATAATTATCGGTAAATAGCGACCCATAGCGTTTTTGCGCTAGATAATCGCCCAATGTTTGCGCAGTAAAACCGCTGACATCTTGCCCCTGTGCACGCGCCGCATCATAATCTTGGCGCAGCTGCTTGATATGCTTATTAAACTGTAGGATATCTTTGATAAATTGCCAAAACTTAGGATTGAGGACATTCTTGCGCTGCGATAATAAGGTATTGAGCGTGTGACCGTTATACTCAAAATGACGCGCGATATTTTTTACTGAAAAGCTCATATCCGTTGCTTGAAACGGCACTTGTAACTCATGGAGTAAGCGAAAAAAGTTGGGATAGGTACGCTCATTAAAGACAATAAAACCGGTGTCTATTGCGCTGTTTTCTACTTTACTGCTCTTTGCTTTTTTGCCATCTTGTAGCGCCACATCAATGGTATTTACATGCCCGCCAATATAATCACTGGCTTCAAATATCGTCACCTCATGCTCTGCGACCAAATAATGAGCACAAGTCAGTCCTGAGACCCCCGATCCGATGATAGCGATACGCTTTTTCGCGGGCGCATTAGCTGAATCTTTAAAGGCGTTGGGCTGTTTTTTATTGGTTGACACTGTATTCGTACTGGCACGCTTACGACGGTTAAACAGCATAAAAGCATTCCTTTCTATATTTTTGTTTTTGCTATTATTTGGACGAGCGATATTTTATAAACACAAGGGCATTTCATTCATTTAATCGTTAGAGCATATCCTCTATCCAACTGAAACTCATCTCAAAGGGCTAACAATGAAGACATGCCCTAGGCTGTTATTTTTTACTCAGCTTACTACCCACTTGTTGCCAGACCAAATCTGGCAATGTACCCAGCACTTTTAATGGCAAGGTGAGTTTTTTAGGGAATTCGATAACATCATGGCCGCTGGCAATACCATCGCGTATCGCTTGGCTTGCCTGTTTTGGTGTTTGGATAAATGGCATGGGAAAATCATTTTGTTTGGTCATCGGCGTTTCGACAAAGCCGGGAACGACTAAGCTCACCGAGATATCCTGCGGAGCAAGACTAATCTGTAAGGTTTTCATAAGATAATGGATAGCGGCTTTTGAGCTACCATAGGCTTCGGCACGAGCAAAAGGCACGTAAGCAGAGGCTGAGCCGATACCGACCAAGCGACCTTTTGAAGCAATCAGCTTTGGCAACACCCCTTCGATGGCGTGCGATAACGTGCCCATATTGACTGACATGACTTTCATAAACACACTACTGTCAAAGTTTGGCATGTCTAAATACTCACACATGCCAGCACCGCAAATGGCCACATCAATCTGGCTAACCTTATCAAAGGCGGCAATGACTTTTTCTCGATCCATAAGATCCAAATCAATCGTCTCTGCCCCTAATGCTTTCAGCTCAGCCAGTGCTTCATCATCTCGTCCAACGGCATAGACATGATGACCGTCTAGCAGATAGTCTTTAGCCAGTTGCTTGCCAATACCTGAGGTCGCGCCAGTGATAAGTATGTGTTGTTTTTCGGGAGCGTTTGTCATCGTTAATATCCTTGTTAACCATTTTTATCATATAGAAATTGTGACGGGTATAAAGCACTTATAATTCGTTTTTTGTTTTTATTGAGAGTGAGTATTAGTAACATTTACATTAACTAAGTACATCACTTATTTATCAAATCTAAATAATTATAGTATAAGGCTGCGGCGCTATTGTTGTGACTTCGCAATCAATGACGCACAAGTCATGCTATCAATATGACATATATTTGATCAAATAAAGGCTAAAACCCTCTGCAAAAGCGTCATTTTCTGTTACTGCCTCTATGAGACAGCGTAATAGCAGCATGCTACAATGCCAAAACTGGCAAGCTTTATATTGAGCGCTAACGACTTATTATTCAGTAATAGCCATGTATTATTCGACGATGCCTGATATGAATAATAAAATGATGCTAAAAAACGCTTAAACTACCTTATAACGTGTCCTGATAATGCTTAAAACGTTATATAATTACCAGCAGATTTTCACCAACCCACTCCCATACGAAAAGGAGCTCTCATGAGCGAATTGCAATTGTCTGACCGTGTCAACAACATCAAACCATCCCCTACCTTAGCAATCACCAATAAAGCCAAAGAGCTAAAAGCCTCAGGCAAAGATATCATTGGTCTAGGTGCTGGCGAACCTGATTTTGATACGCCAGAACATGTCAAAAAAGCAGCAATCGATGCCATCAATGACGGCTTCACCAAGTACACTGCTGTCGATGGCACCCCAGAGCTCAAAAAAGCCATCATTGAGAAATTCAAGCGTGATAACGACATCAGCTATGAGCCAAATGAAATCTTGGTATCGGTCGGTGGTAAGCAATCCTTCTTTAACCTTGCCCAAGCTTTTATCAATCCTGGTGATGAAGTCATCATTCCAGCACCGTACTGGGTCAGCTATCCTGACATGGTCATCATCGCAGAAGGCGTGCCAGTCATTGTTAAATGCCCAGCTGAGCAGGACTTCAAAATTACTCCAGAGCAATTAGAAGCTGCCATCACTGACAAAACCAAAATGCTGGTATTGAACAGTCCTTCTAACCCAACGGGCATGATTTATACGCTAGATGAGCTAAAAGCTATCGCTGACGTGCTGAAAAAGCACCCACAAGTCTATGTGGCCTCTGACGACATGTACGAGCACATTCGCTGGACGGGTGATAAGTTCTACAATATCTTGAATGCTGCGCCTGAGCTTAAAGACCGCGCTATCATCCTAAATGGCGTATCAAAAGCTTATGCGATGACCGGCTGGCGTATCGGCTATGCTGGTGGCCCTGCTAAGCTGATTGGTGCGATGAAGAAAGTACAATCGCAATCTACCTCATGCCCGACCTCTATCAGTCAAGTCGCTGCCGAAGCTGCTATCAGTGGTGACCAAAGCGTACTAGAGCCTATGGTCGCGGCATTTGAAAAGCGTTGTGATTTGGTCGTTGATGGTCTAAATGCCATTAAAGGCATTACTTGCCTACGCCCTGATGGCGCATTTTATGTCTATCCTGACATCAAACCACTCATCAAAGCGGCTGGTCTATCGTCATGTACTGAGTTTTCCGCATGGTTGTTAGAGAAAGTTGGCGTTGCGGTCGTTCCTGGCGATGCCTTCGGTCTGGGCGGTTATATGCGTATCTCTTACGCCACTGATGAAGCAACACTAAAAGACGCCTTATCGCGTATCGAAAAAGCGGTTGCTGATTTAGACGTTGCTGAATAACGATTATATTTAATCTACTATAAGTAATAAGCATTAGAAATATGTAAATAAAAAAGACGCTCACATAAAGGATATGTGGGCGTCTTTTTTATTGTGGTTTTAACAACTACCGATAATGAAAAACGTCTTAAAAACCATCATCATCCTATTAAAAACCATTAATGTTGTTAATTATGCAAAAAAAGCTTGACGTATTTTTTATCTTTGCTAGAATACGCCCCACTTAGCAAGAACTCGTTAGAGACTTTCTAAGTTCGTTGTAAGCCATTAAACACTTACAGCTTATTCTCCAATAGCTCAGTTGGTAGAGCAACGGACTGTTAATCCGTGTGTCCCTGGTTCGAGCCCAGGTTGGAGAGCCATATTTTAGTAGTAAATTTTTTGAGTCATCTTTGATTCGATTATGGCATTTGCCAAGACCCTCATCACTTTGATGGGGGTTTTTTTATGGGTGTTATTTATTGCTTTATGTTTTAGATATTACTAAAAATATTTTACTACCGACTCATGAAACGACCGTCAGTGCTTAACTAACGGCCGTATTTTAAATTATTATCGGTAACTATCTCTCGGTAAATATAAGGTAAATATCTCTCGGTAAATACAAGCAGTTACGGTAAGAAAATTGAAATATGCGCTTGCTCTTTATTTTCTTGGATGACATTGTCATAAGCTGAGAGTTGATGATCCGTGAAGCTATTGGTCAGATACCACATAGTTGTAAATATCGCCGTCAATAGCACTGCCATTACGGCAACGATGATCCATAGCGGTGTCTCACTGGTCAGTGTGTGCTTAATCTGATCAGGAATCGCCCAAAATGGCGAAAACTCGTTTTTATTACCACGCAAATGCTCAATCTCATCACCCAAACGCGAGATAAGATAGCGTATCTTTTCTGGCGCCTCTAAACGATACTTTCCTTGAAAGCCAAGCAACATCGCATAATGATAGACCTCCAGAGCAGGCAGACGCCTCTCTCCTTGTTCACGCAGACCATCTAAGCGCTCAAAGAACTCATTGCCAGCGATTTGCGAGCCAAACAAATCTAACTGTAAAGGGTTTAGCTCCCAAGCATCCTTTAACGTTTGAAACTCTGGCTCTTGCGACGTCATGATTGTCTCATCAATCAGCGCACAATAAGCGTACTTGGCTTCGTGAATATCTTCTGACAAAAAGCCCTTTTTACGAGCGTTCATTTCGAACTTATCTAAAAACTCGTATATTTTTTGACGGAACTTACGCGGTTCGGTACTAAAATAATGATTACGCAATAAGAAAACCAAGTAAAAGCCGTCATACATGATATCAACCAGCGACTGGCTGCTGATGCGTCTATCAAGGCCATTCGCTGATACTTTTGATGCCACCTCGCCTGAATCTAGCAATGAAGGCGCAGAACCCGTTGAATTGTTTGCTGACATGATCGTTCCTAATACTAATTATTTGAAATACAACTGAATAAAAGGGTTTGGTTAAAGATTATCCATAAGCAAAAATTGAGTGAGATATTTTAGATATAAACATCAATTTCTCATAAACCCTTATTCATAACATTTCTCAGAAAAACTACTGCACGATGGCCATCAGCTCTATTTTTAAGTCATCAAAGCCGTTCGGTACATAAATACAGATAGACTCAGACTTAATCATCTCATCATACAGCTCACCGACCGGTTCGATAGTGAAGTAGCTAAAGCCTGGTCTTACCGGTATCGCACTAGGTACTTGGGTGACATGCGAGACTGGTGACCCCGGTAGTGCTGATAGTACCCGCTTCTCTACCGCGTCTGGCGTTGCCACTTTAAAGCGTCTTGGCACGATATCAATGAGCTCATGCATCGGTAGCGATGAGCTAACCGACAGATACAGCTGTGAGCTGCGAGTAATCTTGTCACTGCTCAGCTCCCCTGTGTAGTAAGACGGTTTATTTTGACGCAAAGGAATAGAGATAAAGTTGCTAGCAATCACCGTATTGAGCAGTTCGCGAATAATCAAAATGATACTGATAAAAGACTCATTGGCATTGTTATGCTGATAAGACGGCAAATCACCTACTTTATATAATGAGCTAAAGGTCGCCAATTGACTGGCAACATTCAATAGCGCCTCATAAAGCCGTTCCGGATGTAGCTTGGCATTATTGTATAAATGGCTGAGCTGAGAGTATGCGGTATTTAGCGTATGCAAAAGCCAAAAAGACGCAATGTCTGATGAGCGAAACTCTAGCAAATCATTGTTAGATTGACGATGATGGTCATAGAGAGAGGTGGACTTGGTATTAATCATCGTCATCAAGCGATAGACTTGGTTGACCAATGCAGGATTACTGGTGATATGGACGCTAGGTACAATATAATCCTCGTCCACTTGGTAGACACCTTGGGTGGTACGCAGCAACTTAGCAACTAGCAAAGAGACGGTATCTTGACTGGGCGCTTGAGCAGAATGGCTCAGCTGCAAGCTTGGTGACAGTTGAATAACATCGATCATCGCTTCGGCAGCTTGACTGTACAGATCTTGTGCCTCGACCGTATTTCTCACATAGCGTGCTGGGTTATCGCTTTGCTCTGTCTGTATATTGCTACCGCCACTATGAACAATCTCAAGGCTCAAAAACACGAATATCTCATCGTCGTTACGGTGAGTATCAAGCGTGATTGGCTTTGGCAGCGCATCGGTACGTGGCGCTTGATAGATAGTACCGTCTGGTAGCACACCGTAGATGCTTTGGAAGCTTAATAAATTGCTCTCTAGTAATTGTTTATCAATTTGCACGTCTGCTATGCCATAAGCATAAGGGTGCATCAGTGTCATACTTAGTGCACGTTGCGAGTTATGATAGCTGTCTTGAATCTGAAAATGCTGGGGTCTTAAAAACAGTCCCTCTCCCCATAATACTCTATGTTTACTCAAGGCTATCTCCTACAAGCAGCTAACCAGCGGTTGCTGATAATATTTAAGTTTGGTGGTAAAGTCAGGCACTAACTCTGGATTGACGCCTTCTTTGATATTGATATCACAAGCGCCGATATTTAAAACCAGCGCTCGGTCAAAATCGATACTATCAAGTGGTATCAATACCTGCGAGCGTTTCTGCGTATGTCTCAGTCCAACTTTGATGGCAATAAACTGTGCATCCTGTGGAATACTTAGCTTAAGACTGGTGGCACGATTGGGAATGACGCTAACTTCTTTAGCAACCCGCTCCTCTACCTCGGCGAATTGGTTCTCTTCTTCCAAAAATCCAATATAAGCTGTGCTCGCGGTGCCTTGTTTGGCACGTCCAGCATTGGCATTAGCCGCAGGCAGGATTTGCAGAGTAATACTTTGACGTTTTAGCTGTTCTTGCAAGGCTTTTTGCTCGTCATTCATTGACTCAAGCCGCTGTTGCTGTTGCTCTAGTTGCGCTTTTAGGTTTTGTAAATCTTCATTCATTGCCGTGCTTTTATGGCTAATAACGTCTTTCATGCTATCGATGACGGAGGCTTCGTTATTGGTGTCTGACTTGCCAGCCAGTACAGACGCATTACTATCAGACTTACTAGCGCCACTGAGGCTACATCCTGATAGCGTGGTCGTTAATACCCAACCAAGAGCCACTGCCGCTATAGATAATTTCATACATTTGTCCATATTATTTCTGTATTTTGCTTTGTTATTGTCGTTATTGACTGGTCAAAATCTCTGCCATTTGCGGGCGACCGAGTACGCCTTTTTTACGCAGTTCAACATGACCCAAATCCATCATACGCCAGTCGCCACCCCACACTAGTCCAGCTGATTTTGCTACTTTACCATATAACTGGTAGCCCTGCATCGCCCATGGATCCTTTTCAGTAATCACAATTTTACCATTTCTAATAAAGGCGCTATCGCCTGCTAGACCAAACTGATGATAGCTCTTATAAGATCCTGCCTTGGTGACATTTGGGCCTTTTTTGAGCAAGCGTGCTTGCCTTCCCGGACTACGATAGCCCTCTAGCAGCACCATGTCATAACCATATTGATCACTCATCACCTTATAGACAGTCAACAGCCGTTGGACAAACTCAGAGTTCATCTTATTCCAATTACGGTCAGCATTTCTGATGTTAATGTGCCCATTGCTGATATGCGATGCCAAAATATCACCCGAGTAGCCTGTACTGTGGTCTTGGGTATTTAAATCAGACAGGTCAGGTTCAGGGAGCATTAAAGGCCTTTGTACTGGTGACGCGTCCGTCGCCACCTCCGGCCAATAGCCCTCGTCGGTTTGCGTGGCTTGATAGCTGGCAATCTCTGCTTCTAGCTCAGCGAAAAGCTCGGCGGGCGGCGCAGGCGGTGGTCGCAATCGCTCCCCGACCAGTAATTGACTGATTTGCGAGTTGGCAGTATTCAACGAATCATCTTGAGCATGATAAACCTCAAGAGAGTTATGCATAATCAGAAAATAACACCCCACTGTCGTCGTAAGAATGGCTAAAACAGATAAAGCAGGAACAATAGGAATGCTGTTAGGCGAGATACGTGGCAGAACTGGTAGCTTGAGCGTGGGGCGTTGAAGTTTGATCACCGAGACGCCTTGCCAAACAGTGCTCACCTTATCAAACAGTCGCTCATACAGCTGATGATCAAAAAGCATGATAATCACTGTAATGGAAACAAGCGTAAAAAGGATAACGACCAAATAAATCATAAGGAAAACAATGGCACAGTGAGGCATAAAGAAAAACAGCGGGCAAAATATTGGAAAATACTAATGTTCAGCCATCAGCATGTCGTAGCTGGCTATTATATAGACAGATGAGATATTTTTTTATAAAAAACCCAACTTAATTGTATTTTTTATTAACTGGCTATATTGACTAATGATATAGCATGGCGATGAGCAAAAATCGAGAAGAAAAACCATCTTATGCTAATTAACCAAGCAAAGTAATGATACATGGTAGCGAGAAATCTTCAAATACCATAAACTACCTCTAATAAAATTATGTAGATAAGGGGTATAGCAAGTGGGCGGAAAAAAGCTAATAACTTACGGGCGCTATGCTCTTGCACTTTTTTTAGTCATTTATCTGTTATTGGTTTGGATGTACTTTAAAGATAATACGCTGCAACTTACCTCTGCAAGACTGCTGCTATGGTTTGTGATTATTCCAATAATTTTGTTTGGCTTTATCGTGTTTATTAGATGG
The DNA here is from genome assembly GCF_002836005.1 of Psychrobacter sp. Sarcosine-3u-12. Taxonomy (NCBI): domain Bacteria; kingdom Pseudomonadati; phylum Pseudomonadota; class Gammaproteobacteria; order Moraxellales; family Moraxellaceae; genus Psychrobacter; species Psychrobacter sp. Sarcosine-3u-12. The sequence continues at coordinate 11,480 of NZ_PJBY01000095.1, read as the reverse complement.
CGACAAAAAAAATCAGAAGCAGAAGAACTAGCGCCAACTCAGAAAATAAGCAAAAAAATAAAGACGCCACCTATCGATTCCTATCAATTGTTTATAGATAGCAGTATCTGTCTACCCGAAGGGATTGATTGGCCTGAAATCATAGACAATGATAACGATCTCACGGTATTGAGTGAAGCGCTATCAGACTTTGACGGCTTACCAATATTAACCAAGCCGATTGAGGGTGTGATCACCGAACAAACAGCGCTCTACGCTTACGATAATGAGCTAGATAACGAGGCATATCCTGAAGACGCGGCTGAAAGCCTAAATGAGCTAACCTTGCGTCTATGGGCATTGATTGATAATCAACTTACCGCAAGTGATGATGCACTAAGTGTACTGGCTCAGCATTTTGAGCGCATTATGCAACAAAATATCCATGAGCCAAACTCAGCGCTGAATATCCATCCAGAATGGCAGCAACACTACATCGCGAGCACACCAGAAGACTCCTCTGCAGAGGATAGCCTTCCCGTTATCTCATTGTCTACGCTGTCTGTTTATTTGTCTATTCCTGAGCTGGCTGATGCTAATTATCTGGTTGAAAGGCTAAAACAGCAATTGGCAACCTATGGCATTCCCGAGCAGCTACTCACTATTCAAACCATCATCGCTGATGAAGACCCAAATCTTCCTAATAAAAATGCTCGTCATACAGACTCTTTTCATAATAGCCATGACGGTGCTGATAGCGAGTCCTATCAGCCGCTGCAATTTATTCACGGGCAACTTATTGCTCTGACCAAAGCTGCGACCCCCGAGATTTGTCTTTTTATCACCGTCGACTCGCAGATTAATGAGCAATGGCTTGAAGCAAACTTATATGCAGACAACGCCTCCAATCTCTTGCCTACCGAAGCCGGTATATTGCTGATTTTCTATAACAAAGCCGCCAAAGACCTTCTCGATCTAGATCACAAGGTACGTTTTTCCATGACTGAAATTGGCGAGGCGCTACCCAATGATGCCAGTAGTATGGCCGCTGAGGTGCCGCAGCAGGCTTATAGCAATACTCGCCAGCATTATTTAGCAAATTTGAAAACGATAAAACAGCTGTTACTAGATAATTCATTTGCTCTATTAGATCGCCATGACGACAAAACCAAGGCAGAAGAAAAAAAGTCAGCGCAGGCCATTGACAATAAAACAACAATGACAGATGCGTTAAGCGAAAATAGCATCACCCTCTTGTCAGACATTAATCCATCAACACAACCTTACGACTTATCCCTACTTATGACATTTATCGATGAATTTATAGCGCAAGGGGCGCTAGTAAATGACCACCATTTAGGGCATTATATGCCTCTGAACTCATGGTTACAGCCTTTTTTAAGTCTCGCACTGTTGGTCAGCGCTACCAAAGAACAGCCACAGGAGTCTGACATTAAACTCCTTATTACCCAACATAAGCACCGCTGTATGTTGTGGCTTGCAGAGCCCAACTAAACACTTTAGCCACTTTTAGTTCAGTTAATATTGCTCGTTTTATCGCTTATATCAGTCATTGTTTATGATGAAATGATGACTCTCTATTATTTCAAGATCACATTAGGTAGCAGGCATGTTCTCAAGGTTTTTTCATCTCATCTACAATCCAAGAGTGTTATTGGTCTTAGCTATCATAGTCGCTCTGGTCTTACTCTATGATTATGTCGCGCTACAAACCTTCTTCGTCATTATCGGTGTCTCCATAACCTGTCTGCTACTAGCGTGGTTTGGCTACTACTGGTGGAAAAAGCGTAAAAAGGCGGCCGCTGAGCTCGCAGATTTAGTAGAAGACAATAACGATGAAGGCGCTAATAGTGCCAATAGTATTGCTGCTAAAGACGAGAATGCACAAGAAGTACAGGCCTTACGTCAGCAAATGCAAGACGCTATTAAGACCATTCGCAAGTCTAAAATTGGCGATCAAACTGGCAAAGCTGCACTGTACGAGTTGCCATGGTATATGGTCATTGGTAACCCAGCAGCAGGTAAAAGCTCGGCGGTACTTCACTCTGGGCTAAAATTCCCGTTTATGGAAAAAACCAACAAGCTGTCGGTACAAGGTGTCGGCGGTACTCGTAACTGTGATTGGTTTTTTTCTACCGAAGGCATCCTACTCGATACCGCAGGACGCTACTCTGCCTACGAAGATGACCGCTCAGAATGGCTGTCGTTTTTAAACCTATTGAAGAAGAACCGCCCCAAAGCGCCTATCAACGGTATTATTATCGCCGTTAGTATCGCTGAGCTTACCAAAAATGACCCCAGTTACGCACTAGACTTGGCCAAAAACCTGCGTAGCCGTGTGCAAGATTTAACAGAGCAATTAGAAGTTTATGCCCCCGTTTATGTGGTCTTCACAAAAATGGATTTGGTATCAGGCTTCCGTGACTTTTTTAATGATTACGAGCAAGAAGAGCGCGGGCAAGTATGGGGCGCGACGATTCCCTATCCCGAAGACCCTGATAGCATCAATATCAGCGATGTGTTTGAAGAGCATTTTGGCGTGCTGGTCAACGGTCTAAAAGATCTTAGCACCACTAAGTTGTCTTTGCGTCACCAACGTACGGTATCTCCGAGTCTGATGACTTTTCCCATGGAATTCCAATCATTACGGCCGATGATTAGAACGCTGATGCACGCCTTATTCGAAGACAACCCTTTTCAGTTTAAGCCCATACTACGCGGATTTTATTTCACGAGTGCCTTACAAGAAGGGCAAGTCAGCAGTCAAATGACCTTACAAATGGTGCAAAATTACGACTTGCAACCACCTGCAGTGCCTTTAAGTGCTCAGCAAGAAGCCGCCGACAAGCCTTACTTCTTGCATGATTTATTTTCTAAAGTCATCTTAAAAGACAAGCATTTGGTCAAACAACATAAAAACCGCAACAAGCGTAGCCATCGCGCGCTGGCCACCCTAGCCTCTGTGGTGGTGCTGTGTACAGCAGTTGGTTTATGGACTTGGTCTTATGCCAATAACAAGCAATTGACTGAACGTGTAGAGGCTGACTTACAGCAAGTCGCGCTGATGCAAAAAAATGCTAATGGTGATTTGCAGTCGCAACTTGAGTCGCTTACTATCCTGCAAAGCCGAATAGAGCAACTCGAAGGCTACGACGAGGATCGTCCGTTGTCGCTGAGCTTTGGGTTATATCAAGGAGATAAGCTCAAGAAAAAACTGCTATCTGAATATTATAATGGTGTAGGCATTATCGTGTTAGCGCCTACCAAACAGAACATTGAAAGGTTTTTGACCGACGTCAATACGAATGCGGCAGATCTAAAGGTGCAGGAGGCAGCAACCTCAGCAGTCGAATCGGAAACCGTGAGTAACGACGCTTATATACAATCTGACCCTACCGACGTAGAGGATGCTTATAATGCGCTGAAAGCTTATCTGATGCTGGGCAATCATGAGCACTTAGAAACCAGCCATTTGAGCGATCAGATGACACGTTTTTGGCGCACTTGGCTTGAGTCCAACCGTGCTGATATGCCGCGTGACAAGATGATTCGTCAGGCTGAGCGCATCTTAAGCTTTACGCTTGCTCATGTCGACGACCCCGCCTTTCCATTGATTCAAAATGACTTGGGACTGGTGGATAAAACCCGTACGACGTTGTCTAAAGCCAGTAAAGGCCAGCCTGCCCGTGAGCGTGTCTATTCTGAAATTAAAATGCGCTCCTCTGCTCGCTTTCCATCGGTGACTGTCGCACAAATCACCCAAGACAGTGCCAATGAAGTACTGCTAGGCAGTTATGTGATCTCCGGTACCTTTACCAAGCAAGCATGGGAATCGTTCGTGAGTGATGAGATCGATAAAGCTGCTACCAATAGAGTGGTTGCCGACGATTGGGTACTTGCGACCAGTAGCAAAGATGATTTGACACTGACAGGCAGCCCTGAGCAAATCCGTCAATATCTGGTCAATCGCTACAAACAAGAGTACATCATTGAATGGAAGCGCTTTTTATCACAGGTCTACATCCGTGATAGTAAAGGCTTCGACGATCATGCGCTCTTATTAAATCAGCTGTCTAACGCCACCGAATCACCGCTAAAAACACTATTTGAGACGGTAGATCGTCAGACCCAGTGGGACAATAAATCCGCAAACCAACCCGCAGCGAATGGCTCCAACTCTCGGCGCTCATTTGTCAATTGGTTCAAGCAAACGATCCTGCGTCAAAGCCCAGCTGAGCTTCGTCAAGCAGAAGCGGCGATGAATAATGGCAGTAATAACAGTACTAATGAAGCGGCAGCCGTCCCTGCCAGCACCGGCATGGTAGCGCAGGAGTTCTCCTCAATACACAACCTAGTCACCCCAAGAGAAGACAATCAAGACTTATCGCTATTGGATAACTATTTGGCAAGCTTAGGAGATATTAGAACGCGGTTCAATAACATAGCCCGTAGCGATGATATCGGTCCTGATGCCTTGTTATTTGCTTCGCAAACGCTCAGCACTGAAGGTTCAGAGATGACCAAGTCCTTGCAGATCTTAGATGAGCAAATACTTAGCCAAGCCAACTCTGAAATAAAACAGCTGGTACGTCCATTGCTAAGCGAGCCGCTAACTCGCTCATTTACGATGCTCCTCACCCCGACTAAGGCTGAGATTAATAAAGTCTGGCAAGCACAAGTATACAAGCCCTTTTTGGATAACTTGGGCAATAAATATCCATTTACCGCCAATGCTAACTTGGAGGCAACCCCTGCTGAGATTGGACAGTTCTTTGGGGAAGATGGCTATGTCGCCAAGTTTGTTAACGAAACCTTATCGCCTTTTATCATCCGCCGAGGCGATCAAATCTCAAGTAAAATTTGGAATGGTGCAGGCTTAGGTCTGAATCCTAAGTTCGTCGCTGATTTTGGCAGATATTTTGTCAACTATACTGGTGGCAATGCTGGAAGCGCGTCAGGCGCGAGTGGTGGCAGTGCCACTGCCAATCAAACCACATTCCAAATCATGCCTTTACCGGTTAGCGGTTTGACCGAATATACGATCGTCGTTGATGGACAGCAGCTGCGTTATCGTATGGGTACGCAAGCATGGACGACGTTTGTATGGCCAAATCCAAGTAGCCAACCAGGAGCCAGCATCAGAGCCAAAAACTACGATGGCAGGGATTACACCATATTTGAGGAAGCCGGCAGCTTTGGCGTTGAAAGACTGATTAATAGCGCCCGCCGCACTGAGCTTGGCGACAATATCTTTGAGATGGCATGGTCAGGTGATGGCATCACTATTCCGGTACGTTTTAGAATCATCAGTGGTAGCAGTAGCACAGCCAGTCAAGGGCGCTCTAACAACCCCTTTACTGGTATGAAACTCCCTAACGAGGTGATTGCCCTTGGGGTCACACGTACGGCAAGACCTGTTACGGATAATAGCGCAGCGGCTAATACCCCTAATAGCAATAATGCTCGTGAATCAACCGGTCAAAATACTGAGCAAACGAGTACAGCCCCTCCAGTAGCAGGCGTGTTGAACTTGGCTCCTAGTACAGACGCCAATACAGATGCTAATACCAGTGCTACCACGAGTCACGTTCAGAACACCGAGGACAATAGTGGCAATGGCGCACAAACTGCCTCGTCTCCAACTACGGCTACCTCTGAACCGCGGGAGCCAACGCCATGACTCCTGAATCACTACCCCTAGTTTATTTTGGCAAATTACCAGCTCGTGGAGACTTTATCAGGGCGCGCGCTCATATCGCTGAGACCAATGCGATTGATCAATGGGTCAGTCAAGCCTTGGCGATATCAGAAAACTTATTCAGTGACGCGAGTGACTCGTTGATAGACAGCCCACCGACGAACAACATTGCTTTTTTGAACTTTAGTCATGTAGACACGGTATCTAACGAGATTATTACCGGCGTCCTGCTTCCTAGTCATGACAGTAGCCATAGAAACTATCCGCTTATCGGTTTTGGTGTGCTTCATCTCGATAAACCAAAAAGCTGGATGAACTATCTGCCCGTTAAGTCATTAACGCTGTGGAATGAGACTTATGAAGTCCTGAGCGTGGCTAAATCTAAAACCGATAGCGCTGAGGTTATGGCGGGTCTGAACGACGGTCAGCTTACCGTCAATAAAAACGCCAGTACCCACTATTACGATTTTATCAATACCACCACATTGCACGACATCGCGATATTGATGAACATCAGTAAATCACAACTGATACAACAAATCATAGCCACAGGCTTGTTATTCTTACCGACTTATAGCAAAGGCTTTAGCGGTCTGAATAAAGCCATATATTGGACCCTGACCTCTGACAGAGAAAATGCCATACATATGGCGACTTTTTGGCATGATCTTATTAGCGGTTTTTATCAGCCACACCAGCTCTATCTGAATACGTATCTGTACCGAGTTTCAAACTGCTACCGCCTGCTATTGAGCTTTACCAAGCCGGACGGTTGCATGCTTAGCCAGCTGGCAAGTAGTGAGGACAGTCATCCCGATGATTGGGTAATCATTGCTCATAGTGACTGGACACAAAGCTATATCGATGAAGATATCGGCTTGACTCGGTTTAACAAAATATTGTTGCAGGATGACCTTTATCTGTACGATACTAGACAACTGTTTAAAAAAACCTTCTTGGCACAGTAGATATTCGATAATTGATCGTTAACAAGCATGCTCTCAATAACAGTAAGATTAAAAAAGGTATTTTTATGCTAGCCCAAGTCTCAACCACAATACCTAAATTAACACGTCGTAAAAAAAGCCTATTATTCGCAGCTGTTACTTTGTCTATGAGTGCTGCGGTGTTTGCGGCTCATAATGATGCTCATATTAATAATAGCCCTGAAGGTGTGCCTGTGGTCATTAAAGGTGTCGTAGCTACCAGCTCGGATAAGCAGCAACTCCTTGAAAAGCTAAAGGCGCAATACCCTAACAAGCCCGTCAGAGATGAGATCGAAGTGCGTTCTAACATTAGCATACCGACCAACTGGCAACAGGTAGCGACCGCTATTATCGATAGTGATATCTCCAATATCCGTCAGGGTCGTATTGATATTCATGGGACTACCATTAGCCTGCATGGCAAGGTGAGCAGCATTGAGCAAAAGCAAGCCATCCAAAACCGGATACACACGCGCCTCACCGATCTTTACCAATTAGAAAATCAATTGGTCGTCGTAGAAGGTGAGCAGCGACTTATCGATGACACCTTGGGCAACCGTATTGTCGAGTTTGAATCCGGCAGCGCGAAGTTGACCTCAATGGGACTGGGTATTCTAGACGATATGGCAGGCGTCCTGCAGCGTGTTGGCGATAAACCAGTGACCATCATTGGACATACTGATAATGTGGGCAACCCAAGCGCCAATCTGGTCTTATCTAACAAGCGTGCCGAAGCAGTTAAGCAATACCTCATCGGTCGTAACATTGATGCGGCCCGTCTAAGTACCGCTGGTAAAGGTGACGCTGATCCTATCGCGAGTAATGACAATGAAGAAGGACGCACTCGTAACCGCCGGATCGAATTTACCCTTGGTGAATAACGCTGCTATATACGTTGATCATGGCAGCTAAGCACTGATGCTTATGATGCCGTCTCTGACACAAGAGGGACTACCCCTATGTTACGCTTGACCAACACCGTGCTTCCGATGCACCCTGATAGGCTGTATGCGATTGAAAGCAATAGCCAAGCCCCTTACGCCAGTGCTCGACAAGATATGGCGGCTCACCGAGCGTGGCTTCAGAAACTGACTCATGCTCATGAGGAAGCGCACATCATCGCTCAGCTAAACCCGAACGGCTGTCACCAGCAAGAGCAGCACGGTATTGATACCTATCTATTACACGTCTATATCCATGAGCGCCATCATCCCCCTTTCACACCGTTGACGGCTTTAATCGGTAGTGCATTAACCTTGAGCTTTGATACGCCGAGCGGATTGACCTATCGTCATCTCTATATCACAGCCATTCGTCAATTGGATCATGATGGCAGTTATGGCTATTACCGTCTGCTGGCACAGCCGATTACCTATCGCTTGCATCAGCATCTACACAGTCAAATAGACACCAATTTATCTGTTCTCACTATGGTCTCAGAGCGCCTCAGCACACTAGATGTGGACGTGGTCGATGACAGCAGCAACGGTGAAAATGATACGAACTGGATACCCGCTCGTATGACTCAGTGGCAAATGAGTCATTGGTCACATATTTGTGAGCGCCTCGCGCGTCAAGGGCTGACGGCTTATCTACGCCATGAGCAAACGGACGATCACAGCCTGCCAAAGCTCATTATCACCTCCGCCCATCCCAGCGATAGCGATGGCGTCAGCCTAAATATTGGCGCATTACGCTATCAACAAATATTACACGACCGTGTCCATGCGCCTGTCTTGGCCATCAGTGAGCAGGTCATCACCCAACCAAACTCAGTAACGATGCAGCGCTTCAATGCAGCAAATGTCGCACACCCAACCCAGTCAGCCGATATTGCGACGAGCAATAATGGGGATAAAGAAAACAATCAAACGAGTAGTCATTCACTCACTTTAGACAGCCCAGCCGCCTTTGCACCAGTAACCGATACTGAAACTATAGATGAGGCAAGCATAGTCGCTCACAGCCATCAAAGCAGATATAGCGTCTATCACGCCCTCGCCCATGCCACGGATTTGAATGTTGCTGATACTTTTATGCTTGTCGATCACAGTGCGCTCAATCAACACTACCGTGCTACCCATATCGTTCATTTGGCACGCAATAGTCTGGCACATGTGACTGGACTCACCATAAGCCGCCGCCATCATCAGCGCCATGCCTCCTCTTTGGAAGCTGGCATTCACTTAACCCAGCTGAGCCTCATTACCGCTGATACCCCGTGGGTCGGTCCTCTATACAGCAGACAGGCTCTACCGCCGATGACAGGCATTACAGACAGTCAAAGCGATACAGACAGTCGCAACCATATGACCCCGACCAAAAGCTACTTACTGGATAGTCCAGCCCAACCTATCAATCGCCTTGAAGCACAAGCTGGCGCTAACTATGGCACACACTTCACCCATCGAGCGGACGACCAAACCCTGATGCAGTCTATCGGTGATGGTGAACATTTAATTAATATTGGCAGTCTATTGTCATCAAGTCGCCCTAGCCTATTTGCCACGGATAATGAACAAGCGGTCGAAAGTGGTTATCGCAACACGGGTAACGGTTTATCGGAATGGATCACTGATCACCGTACAGAAAAAGCGTACTCTCAGCTAAAAGTAGCCAGTGCTGGGATATCTGCCAGTCTAAAAATGGGGGTTATCAATCCATCAGACACCGCCAAACGTCAAGGTATCAATGCGGCTACTAATGCCCAAATCAATATAAAATCAGGCGAAGCCCTCGTTCTCTCCACCCAAGCACAAACCCACGCTCAATCTGGACAGCATAACTATCAGCAGTATACCCCGACTCTGACCCAAACTGCATTAGGTGGTCAGCACTTAACTGAGCGTTTAACCCAGCTGGCTACAGGACTGGGCAGAAACGTTAAAGACCATGCCAATATTAAGACTCAGTTAGAGAGTATCGCCAAGGAACAAGACACTAAAACCCATCAGCAAACACCTTACACGCTAATCGATAGCGCAGCGGATAGTGCTTATATCAGTGACGATACGCTAATTCAACGGTCAATGGGTGAGATGATCAGCACCACTCAGCAAGATATGATGATTAGTAGTGGTGATAGCCATAACCAAGTCAGCAGCGAGTCACTCAATATAGTAGCCGATGGTCAATTTAGCATGACCAATGCCAAAGATAATATCACCCTCTCAGCGCATACAGGCAAGCTGGAAGCAACTGCCAAGCAAGATGTAAACATCGCCTCTTCTACTAAAGAGGTTGAAGTAGTGGCGACGAATAAAATTACGCTAACGGCTGGTGGAGCTAGTATCACGCTTGATGGTGGTGATATTACGATAGCGGCAAAGCAATTTATGGAGAAGGCAGGTAAGCATAGTAAGGCTGGAGGTGGGATTGATAGTAGTTATTTATCGCGGCTACCTTTTGATAAGTTAGTAGAAAAAGAGTTCTTTGATGAGCAGATTCAGTTGGTTGACCCAATGGGTAATCCATTGCCTGATATGAAATATCTATTAACGGGTAAAAATGTAAATATAAAATCAGAATCAGATATTGAGGGTAAGACGCCTCGTATAGATTCGGGAGATCAGGAAGATGAACTGAAGATGCAACTAGTCTGGTCTACTTTTTTAAATAATAATAAATAGGGTGAAGGCATGGTTACTAAAGCGAAAACCAATACAACTATAAATAGCTGTACACCGAAAGCTTGTACCTGCGAAGAGTTATGGTCTGTCTCTCAGCAGTTTTGCCTAGAGCGTATGAGCGAAAAGGTCTCAAATAACACTTACAACTTCGTGGACAGTTATAGTGTAAGAGCACGACGTATTGCAGGTACATATGCTAGGTTTTATTTAGAAACTGAAAAGAATGGAGATCCACGTAAAAAAGGTCGTTTTTATTGGATGGCTTTAGGTGCGTTCGCTAGTAAAACGGTAGCTTGCACTTTGGAGCATTGGACTCTTACAGTAACTAAACACGGTATTGCAGTCACTGCTAGTGATTGGTTTGGACAAGGTAACTTTTGGCTGTTCCAAGATATTGCGGGATGGCATCATTATTATAGTAGTTATGGGTCTGAAGTTTTCTTTAACTGTATAAGTAAACGACATTCAAACAACCTCGTTCCACAAATAAAAATGGCAATAAATAAAGCCGATTGGGCAGCAAAATCTTTGCCTAAAATTAATTATTTAAAAACCAACGAACATATTCAAGCAGGATTTGCTGAAGTTAAAAAGTTCGAAGAACTTCCTTCAAGTGATAGAGTTAAATCACAAAGAGCTCAAGCTCAATATCAAAATGTACTCATTATCGCTCAACATGAACAAGGAAAAGTCCTTCAACCCTTAATTTATGAACAATGGCGACATAAGCGTGAAATTAATGCAATGGAATTAGCAGGCGGGCTAGCACCTGAGGTTAAGCTATTTTTCTCAAATACTTGTAATGTACCGCAAGTCACGGTGTACCCAACGTATCGTTATCGTGGCAGTCATCCTGAAAATAAAGACGACCCTAAATATGACAAGTATGTCTCTAAACCAGAATCAGATATTTTATTGTATAGTTATGAAAGCCGTATGAATTGGATTAGAAAAGCAGCAGAGAAATTTCATGGGTTAATGCAAACAGAAGAGAGTTACATGTTAAGCCAACTCCAAACGATGGCAGGCTGGTATCATAAACCTGATAAATTTTATCCATTCAACTAAAAGAAAAACACGATGCGATACTATCTACAACTTGCTTACGTTTTGTTTTTAAGCTTCTTTATAACAGCTTGTAATGCCCAAGATAAGGTAACCCCTATA